>NZ_JBXAGJ010000004.1:0-281339 GCF_058794035.1 Roseateles sp. GW835-FHT13E02 | reverse complement strand
TGCAGTGCCTTCGAAGCGGCTCTGCATAACTGGTCGCTCGAGCCGATCGCCTGCGGCTCCGGCTCAGCTTCAACGTTGTGCAGCAAGCTAGGCCGCGCATGAAGATCCGTTTTCGGTTCGGCGATCGCCGCGATCTCGAGGATCAAGTTTCGTTGCGCGCGTTCGAGTCGGGTGGCCGGCGAAGGTGGCCAGCTTCAGGTTGCCGTGATGTTGCCTGCTTGGGCGCGGCCGCTTGGCTTCCTTTTCGTCTTTCGCCGTCAACGGGCAGGCGGACAAAGCGCTTGGCGCCTCGGGCCTTCGCCCCGTGGGTACCGCTTCGGTATGCTCTTGGGCAGTTCCACGGCAGTGCCTTCGAAGTGGCTCTGCACAACCTGTCATTCGAGCGGACCGCCTTCGGCGTCCGCTCACTTTCACGTTGTGCAGCAAGCTAGGCCGCGCATGAAGATTCGATTTCGGATCGGCGATCGCCGCGATCTCGCGGATCAAATTTCGTTGCGCGTGTTCGAGTCGGGCGGCCGGCGAACGAGGCCAGCTTCCGGCCGCAGTGATCTTGCCTGCCTTGCCTCCGCCGCTTGTTCGCCGCTTCTTGGATCGCCGCCAGAGGGCAGGCGGACAAGGCGCTTGGCGCCTCGGGCGTTCGCCCTGTGGGTACCGCTTCGGTATGCTCTCGGGCAGTTCCACGGCAGTGCCTCCGAAGTGGCTCTGCACAACCTGTCATTCGAGCGGACCGCCTTCGGCGTCCGCTCACTTTCACGTTAGCCCGCCCAATGACTTACGTCCTTCGCAAAGATGGAGGCCAAGACTCAACAGAGTCCTTTGTTTCATCCTGGCGTCGTTACCAGGAGCACCTTGCGTCCATCTCAGATCAACTACCTCCGTCCGCCCGCGAATTCGCTCTTGCTGAATGGCACCACAATTACAAAGATCCCCGTGCCCCTCACGATGCTTGGCTTGAATCATTGGTCGTTTATGAGACAGCCTCTGGTACTTGTCACGAGAATCGGCAGTCGCATATCAAAGTGCGCCTCCTCGGGGCGTACCACAACGGTCACATCGAAATCGAATACTTGAACGTAAAGCGTTACTCCATTGGGTGCGAGTTTCCCGCCCACGGCGATTGGGACCAGGATGAAATTCGACTGTCTGAAGCTGGTGCAGTCATCCACGAAATTGAAATCGGCGGCACCAGTTGGTTAATCGAGTGTGAGGATATTCGCTATGTTTGGCTACCTGCGGGCTAACCTCTCATTCCACCGGACCTGTCGCGGCAAGCCGCGCCAGTCCGGTGAATTCACACGTTAGACCGCATCCATATGCCAGCCGTCCTTCGAGCGATCCGGGCCGACATCACGACGCTGCCTGTCGATGCAATCGTCAATGCAGCGAACTCATCTCTGCTTGGCGGCGGTGGAGTTGATGGCGCGATTCATCGCGCTGCGGGACCCGACTTGGTACACGAATGCCGTTTGCTTGGTGGCTGCAAGACTGGCGATGCCAAACTCACTAGGGGCTACAGGCTTAGGGCGAACCACATCATTCACACGGTTGGTCCGGTCTGGCGCGGCGGCGGCAATGGGGAGTCTGATCTCCTGGCCTCCTGCTACCGACGCTCCCTTGAGGTGGCTCGTTCGGCAGGTGCGGTTTCGCTAGCTTTCCCGAGTATCAGCACGGGCATCTATGGTTATCCAATAGAGCTTGCTGCGCGCGTGGCAGTCAATACAGTTTTGGCTGTGTTGCCAGCATCGCCCCAGGTGCAGGAAGTTGTTTTCTGCTGTTTTTCCGGAGAGGACCTGGCCATCTACGAAGGTGCGCTGAATGAATCCGCGGTCTAACCTGTCGCTCAACCGGAGCCGCAACGGCATGCCGCCTTCGGGCCTCATTTCATTCTGGCCCTTCGGCGTCCTGCCGTCTCGGGCCAGTTAGCTTCAACGTTAGACCTTGGGTAACCAGAATGCTTTGCTCGAAGTGTGGGAAAGAACATCCACTGGAGGAAATGGAGCTCACTTTCCAGCGTCCAGACGACGCGGCGAGCCTTTCTCCTGACGAGCGCCAAGCGTTCCTTCAAGAGAACAATGAACTGTGCATCATTAAGGGAGAACGGTTCTTCATTCGAGCAATTCTTCCGTTGCCGGTTGAGTCTCGTGCAGAACCGTACTGCATAGGGTTGTGGGTGGAAGTAGCCCAATCCGACTTTGAACGTGTGTACGAGCTGTGGGAGTCAGAAGATCAGCTTTCCGAGCCACCAATTCCCGCAGTCGTAGCAAATGCGATCCCAATCACTGCCGGAGCCTTGGGACATTCAGCGGAGCTTCGGCTGGCAGGGCCAGCGTTTCGCCCTGATGTGATTCTTAAGCCGAGCAATCATCCAATCTACATTGAGCAAAGTGCCGGAATTGATGTTCATCGAGTTGCTGAATACACGGCCTTGTTCGCGTAGCCTGGGTCTAACCCTTCCATCGAGAGGGACGTCCAAGGGCTAGCGCCCTTGGCCGCCCCTCATGTCAAACGTTATGACTCACGACTTTCGTAGGGCCGAGCTTGCCGCGCTAGAGATGTTCAGCGAGGCGCTGCGATCGTGGCGTTGGGCTGATGAGGATCAGCCAGGCTCTGCGCGGCTCATGCCGTTGTTTGAGCGACTTGCGGATCGTGCTGAATATGTGGCTTTCAAACGGACCGAGGCAGGTGGGTATTTGGCTGAAGTGGCCGAGGCATTGGATCAAGGGCTGAACGACGATTGGATGCCAGACCACTTGTTTGGCCTGCGGCTGACGCAAGCCAAAAAGTTCCTACGAAGCCTCGCGGATGCGCTGGAGCATGGGGATTTTTCATCCTCAATTCCGTCCCTCAGGGCTCGCTACTCGGAGTTGCGCAATGAGTCATAACCTGTCATTGGAGCGGACCGCCTTCGGCGTCCGCTCACTTTCACGTTATGCAGCAAGCTAAACAACGGTTGAAGGTCCGTTCTAGGTCGGGCGTTCGCCTCGGCCACGCGGAACAAGCTGCCGTGATCCTCTCGGAGTCGGGCTGTAGTCGATCCGGACCAGCTTCCGTCCGCCGTGATCTTGCCGGTCTTGGCCCGGATGCTCGTACTCTCTTCTTGGTCTGCCACCGACCCGCAGAAGAACAAAGCGCTTGCCGCCTCAGCCGATCGCCACATGGGTACAGCTTCGGTATGCTGTCGGCCACTTCCACTGCAGTGCCTTCGAAGCGGCTCTGCATAACTGGTCGCTCGAGCCGATCGCCTGCGGCTCCAGCTCAGCTTCAACGTTAGCCATCTGATTCAAAGATGAGAGTTGCGCCACCGTCAAGTTCAGCGAAGACTCGAGTGATCTTCATTGGTGCGCTGTTCGTTGGCCTTGCCATTGCCTATTTGGCGGCTACCGCAGCGCTTTCCGATGCGTACAAGGCTGCAGCCTCAGAGATATTCCAATCCCCTGCAGTTGCGGCCCATGTTGGGAAACCAAGTCGCCTACTGCTTCTAGGATCCAGACAAAAGCTGACTGCGTACATCTCGTGCGCCGAGTTGACCTTCCTCGTCAGTGGCGAAAATGGGCTCGGCGCAGTTCAGGTCAATCTTCATCGACCTCCTCGGAGCACGGTATGGTCGGCGTATGAGGTTGTCCCTGGCTGGCTCCGGCACGGCGAGAAGTCTTGCAGCGGTCAGCTGGCTAACCTGTCGTTCGAGCCGACTCGCAACGGCTGGGCACTCCAGGCCCCCATTTCATTCTGGGCCTTCCGTGCCTAGCCGCCGCTCGCGGCTCAACTTCGACGTTAAACCGCAGAGCCCGGGCCTTTAGAAAATCGACGATGAGTACCGATCACAACAACGAGCCTGTCGACGCAAAGCGGAAACGGAGCGCTCTTCGGCTGGTCGCAAACCTAGCCTGGCTTCTCGCGGCGGGTTCCATCATGGCTCCGAGTTTGCTTGATCTCTCTTCCGCAGGCAGAGGTGCCGCGAACGTTCTCTTCGGATTGGCTTTCTTTGTCTTCCTCCTATGCGCGATTGCAGGGTTTGCTCGCGCAGCCAAGCATCTTCGAACTCGGGGAAAGACTGTTTTATCCAAAGATCCCACACACCCGAGTGAAAACTCATGAAGAAGGTGCGCACCAGTCTGCGGTTTAACCTTTCGCTCCAGCGGACGGCTTCGCCACCCGCTGAGCTTTCACGTTGAACACTATGAGTGCGGCACTGCCAGTCGTGTTGAGTCGGTTCGAGCGCTACAGCATGCCGGCTGCGGAGGAAAAGCTTTCTGACCTCCTTGGCCTAGCATGGGATCAGCAAATGCAAGACTGGGATTTGACCAACGCCAATCCTGAGCTGCTTCCATCGCTGTTTGTTCTCTTGCAGCAGCAAGAACTGTCTGACGACGAAGCGTTCTCTGCCATGGCTCTGACAGTCGCATCAGTAGACGACTTGTTTATGGCTGATGGGTTCGCACAGCGCGAATGGGCGCAGCTTGAAAAGCTGCTTCTCAATGCTCCAGAACTTCACGCCTCCACGATCTGGTATTGGGCTGGCCCCGCTCTCAGAAACGAAGAGCCGTTTCCAGTTTCGTTGGCTATGGCTGGGCTTTGGCGGAGAGTAGAGCCCAGCTTGATGTCCAACCCTTCGCTGCAGCGGACGGCTACGCCGTCCGCTGAGCTTTGACGTTAAGCCTCACACCCCACCTTATCGCCGCTCCATGCCGCAGGAAGCAAAACCTCAGCCGCTCCAAGCAAGGCGTGCAACGTTGGCAGTGCGTTGGCTGTTCTCTGGGGAGTGGCGTCCGGCCTTGCTTGTTGGGCTGGTCTTTGTGGCCTACATGCTCGCGCAGGTCGGTAGCATCAACGGACAGGATGTCGAATCGAGGTTGGTCACCGTCGTAGCTTGCTTTCTCATCTTCGGAGTCTTCCTTGGAGTTGTCTTCGTCACGGAGATCAAAGAAGTTCCTGAGGCAATTGCAACCCGAAGGTGCGTCCTCACGGGATGCATTGCTTGCTGTTCCATTGCGGTCATTGTCGGCCTAAGCCTCGCCGGCATCGCCCTCGGGGCGCTTGTTGGTGCCGTTCTTGGCTACACCGCACCTTGGTGGTCGCAGGGCGTATGACAATGAGGCTTAACCAATCGCTCAACCGGACCCGCAACCGCATGCCGCCTTCGGGCCTCATTTCATTCTGGCCCTGCGGCGTCCTGCCGTCGCGGGCCGGTTAGCTCAAACGTTGGGCGTCATGACCAGCACTCGATATACCCTTGGCCGCTTGATCAAATCCCTGGCAACAGTTCTGGTGGTTGGGTGCGCTTCGGAAACTCTGGAGGTCAACTACGACAGCTATGCCGTTGCGGTTGAAGCTGGGTCATTGCAGAGAGGCTGGCTGCCCTTGTGGCTACCTGCCGCGTCTACGCGAATCTTTGAGCAGCACAATCTGGACACGAACGCCCGCATGTGGGCTGCAGATGTGCCAGTTGGCACAGAGGTAGTTCTGCCACCAACGTGCGCGTCAGTCAGTGCGCAGGGACTTCCAAGACAACCGTTCGAACGCCATTGGTGGCCGGAGGGTGTTCCTCATGGCGGCGTGCCGGGGCAAGATTTCATCTACTTCAAGTGTGGTGCGGAGTATGTTGGATTGGCTGCAGCAGGCGGAAAGCTTGTCGGGTGGGCCGCCGCGCAATGACGCCCAACCATTTGCTTAACCGGACACGCGACGGCACGCTGCCTGCGGGCCTCACTTCCTTCTGGCCCTCCGGCGCCCTCCCGTCGCGGGCCGGTTAGCGTTAACGTAGAGCGACTGCTTTGCCGCATCGGTATTCGCAGTTCGAAGGTCAGCTTTTTAGCGGTAGGTGTTCGCGGTCTGGCCTGAAGCGAATGACAGGAGACAGCCTGGTACCAAGGTTCGACGAACTTCAGCTTTGGGCACTTTGCTGACGGCCCGCTCAGCAATCCGAAGGACAGCAATCGCTGCGGAGCCGCCTTTCATCGTGGCTCAAGGGGCGCCGGGGAGGATTCATTTCAGACAGGATCCAGGTCGAATCGGCCGGCGATGTTGCTTCGACGGACTTTATTTGGATCGACGTAGCGAGGCCCCCAGATTTCAGGGTTTCCGACGGACATTCCAGTGCGACGCCCATGTAGAAAAATCAACAACTTACAAGCGCCAATCTCGACGGACTTTATTTGTTGGAGTCAGTTCTTGTAAAGAAGCAAAGCCTGTCACTGCTGAATCAAGTCGGTCGGGGCTTGGTGAAGAAGAGGCCGAAAGGCCTCTTCTTCTTATGGGCAGGTCAACGATTGAGTGAATGAATGAGTGTGTGTGCGAGCGTGCGAAAAAGGCATCAGGTGCTGTGGAGCGCAGCGCGTGCACCTGCTCGCTTGCTTGCCAACCATTCGGTGGGCGCCAGACCCGTCTTGAGGACAAAAGCCCGGGTCAGCGCAGAGGCGCTGCCGTAGCCCACCTCGTCTGCGATGTTCTTGACCTGTCGGCCCTTGCAGAGGAGGTTCTGTGCCAGTCCAATGCGCCAGCTCGCGAGGTAGTCGCCCGGTGATTGCCCGATGATCTGAGTGAACTGCGCTGCAAAGCGTGCGCGCGACATGCCGGCCACGATGGCCAGCTGCTCCAGCGTCCAGGGTCTTGCCGCGTCGGTGTGCATGGCGTGCAAGGCCCGGGCCAGGCGAGGATCGGCCAAGCCGCCGAGTACGCCGGCTTTCAAGTGCCCTTGCTTCAGCACCTCCCTCAGCAGATGGATGAGCACCAGCTCGCTCAAGCGGTCGACGGCGGCCGCTCGCCCCTGGCGTTCGGCGAAGGCTTCGTCAAACAGCAGCTGCAGGCTCATTTGCAAGCCAGGGTGGTCCTCCAAGGGCACGGCCAACATGGCGGGCAGCTCTGCCATCAGCTGCTGACCCAGCGCCGCACCGCAGACCACCGATGCGCAGATCAGATCGGGCCCGTCGACCTCGGGCGCGCGCAGACGGTGCGGCGTGGCGCGCGGAAAAAAGAGGGCTGCCGGAGCGCTCACGGTTTGTACCGAGCCGTCGGGCAGAAGGACATCGAGCTGCCCCTTTCGCATCACATGCAAATGGCCCACACCCTGTCCGTCATCGAAGTTCGCGACGCCGCAGAGTTGCCCTGAGAAGAACACACGCGTTCTCAGCTCGAAGCGTGTCAACAAGGTATCGATTTCGTCTGACATGGAGGCTTGCATCTGTGCCGGGGAGATGCCGCATCATCGACGGCATGAGCCATTGGCACCAAGCGCATCCATAGCAAGAGCTCATTGCGTGGCGCGGAACAATCGCTTGGACAGCATGGCGTCGACGGACAGTGCTCCGGCACCCCGGGCCAGGATCAAAGCCTGCAGGCACAACCAGCTGAGGTGCGTGGGCCACGCGTCCGGGTAGACCAGGAACTGGATCACCAGGGTCATGACGAGCAGACCCATGGATGCATAACGTGTGGCCAGACCCAGGAACAACAGGATCGGCAGCGCATGTTCGGCCAGCGCGGCCAGCAAAGCAGCCTGCCCAGGTTCCACCCAAGGCAGCTGGTACTCCTCCGCGAACAAGGCCACGGCCGAGTCGCTCAGGGTGAACCAACCGTCGACCTTGGTTCGCCCGGAGCGCCAGAAGATGCTCGCGAGCGCCAGGCGAGCTGCCAGCAGGAGGACGGTGTTAGAGAAGAGGCGTCCGGCCCCGTGAATCAGGGCTTGGTGCGCATGCGAGAGCGTGGGAAGGCGTACGTTCACGATGGGTTCCTTGTGGGGGGATGCTAGGTGTCATGAAAGTCGCGGGTGGGAGCGGGAGGCTCAGCCGCTTGATTCCGTCAGGGGCATGGGTGCTTAGGGCATCAGCAGGGCGCCCTTGTCCAGCAAGGGGCTCAGCGCCGCCTGCAGATCGAAGGGATGGTCTGGCGATGCCTTGCTGCTGGCATGAGCCGCGGCATCGGCAAGGCATTGCCCGGAGGCCAGCGCTTCCAGCAGATGCAAGCTCGCCAGCGGAACCTCGTGCACCCAGACATGGTCTTCAGGCCGGGTCACCAGCACGCCGGTGAGCTCTTGGGGCTTGATTTCGATCTCGGTGCGCCCGGCGCGTGCCTCGCGCCAGAGCTCGACCAGTGCATATCCAGGCGCAGGCTTCCAATGGGTCGACGGTGCCACCTTCAGTTGCAGGCCTGGCAAGGCATCGGCTGGAAGCGTGGCCAAGCGAGTCGCGGTCAGCGGGAGGTGGTCGCCTGCTGCGTGGGCGCGCATGCACATCCAGTCGACCCAGGCCAGATCGCTGGTGTAACGGGCCAGTTGTGCGTGTTCCAGCGCGGCCAAGAACTCGGGGAAGCCATCGCCGTACAGAAACAAGCGGCGTTCTTGAGGCGGGTGGGCACGCGCGAATGCGGTCGCCGCCGGCCAGAACCAGGGACCGCCCAACCATTGGGCGACGCTGAGGAAGTTGGCTTCCAGGGCCTCGATGGCCGCGCGCAAACCGGTGTTGGCATACACCGCGGTGGCCGCTGGCGCCGGGGCCAGCCCGGCTTCGACGTCGGTTCCGGCGAGCAAATGCCAGCCATCGATGCTGGTCAAGAACTGGGTGTAAAAGCTCGAAGGGCTAGGGAAGCTCTGCATAAATCGGGGCGAGACCGTGGAGTGCGGATCGGGATGGGCTGCAAGGCGCAGCTGGAAGCCAATAGCCGTAGCTATTGGCGAGAGGTGCAAGGCGGCAGACCGCCCGAGGCCGCGCTGGCAGGGGCCGGCCTGATGGATGCAGAGCTTCCCTAGTCATGGGCGAAGCTCCAGGCTGGAGTGGCAGCCTGCACCCGCTCGCGCTCTTGCCAGAGCACCGAGAACTCAGGCACGTCTGCGTCCCACTCCAGCAGCGTGGGGCGCGGACCGATGCGTTGGCACAAGGCGGCGTACAGAGCCAGCACCTCCTCAGAAACGGGGCGATCGTGGGCATCGATCAGCAACCGGGGGCCGAGTTCGGGGTCCTCGCTGTGCCCCGCGAGGTGGATCTCGCTGATGGCCTCGATGTCAATCTCTGCCAGCCAGTCGCTGGCGTGCTGCTGGATGTTGGCGGCGCTGACGTGGAGGTTGTTCACATCGACCAGCAAGCTGCAGGCCGTGCGTCGCACCACCTCGTTCAGGAACTGCGCTTCGCTGAACTCGTGGCCCTCCAGGCTCAGGTAGTGACTGGGGTTCTCCAGCGCCAGGCGCATGCCTGTCAGCTGTTGCACCTGGTCGACATGGGCGACAACCCGTTCCAGCAAGGCGCGGGTGCGCAGTGCCGGCAGCAAATCAGGCACATAGCGTGTTCCGAGGCGAGACCAGGCCAGGTGCTCAGACAGCCGGACCGGTTTGATCCGGTCGATCAGATGTCGAAGGCGGCGCAGGTGCTGCAGATCCAAGGGCTCCGGCCCGGCCAGGGAAAGCGAAACACCGTGGAGCGCCACCGGGTGGCGCTCGGCCAGCGCTGCCAGCATGCGCGGGCGCGGCCCGCCGTCGGCCATGTAGTTCTCGGGGTGGACCTCGAACCACAGGCCTTGGGCTTGCGCCTGCATGGCTTGCTGAAAATGCTGAGGCTTGAAGCTCAGCCCGATACTTGGCTGCACGATGGCGCTCTCTCTTGCGGCGAAACAGGGGCTAGATCGGGGTGACCCGCGTGATTCGCGTGATCGCCGTGATCGGCGTGAGCGATCCCTGGCCTTTCGGGGTTTTTGTGGTGACGCAGGTACCGACGGGCACCTTCTTCCAGGCGTTGCCTTGGTAGTCCACCTTGGAGGTCCCGGCGCAACTGGTGCCAGGGCCAGCGGCGCAGTCGTTCTGCCCGGCCAGCGAGATGCCGTAGCACTTTTCCATGGCAGGCTTGCTGCTGCTCGGCTTGCTCTCTGCGGCTTTGGCTGCGCCCTGTACAGCCGCAGCCAAAGCCAGGGCTGTGATCACATGTCGTCGAGTGCTCATGATGTGTAGGGAGTCGGTTGGGGAGAGGGAAGGAAGGACGCGCCGGGCTCAAGTCAGCGCGCCCCCGCTTCAGGATCAAGCCAGGGACTTGGGGGTCTTGACCTTGATCGAGGGCCAGTTCGCATCGGCCTTCTTGTTGTTGCCCGGGACGTCTTCCAGCCACTTCTTTTGAACGTCCTTGTTGACGTTCAAGTGCAGCTTGCCGTCCACCAGCTTCCAGGCTGCCGGGTCGCCGTCCAGCTTCTTCTCCAGAGCCACACCCATGGCGCAGAAGCCACCGTAGGCCGGTTCGTACTTGTCCGGGTTGGCATTGAAAGCATCGCGGTTGGCGGCGCTGGCGAACAGATAGGTCACGCCCTTGTGCTTGGCCGAGAACTCAGCCTTGCCCGCCGTCGGCGCGCCCACGGTGTGATAGGCCACAGGATCATGGCCACGCAGGCCAACACCCTTGCTGTCGACATTCACGACAGCGGCAGAGTTCTCGTCATAGGCGAAGGCCGCAGACGGGGCGAGGCCGGCCGTCAGCGCGGCAGCGGCGGCGATGGAAATCAGGGAAACACGGAAATAGCTCTTGGACATGATGTGCCTTTCTTGGGCGGATTGGTTGGTGGTTATGAATGACTCGGCTCAGGCCAACCCCTGAGTGCAAGCTGAAGTTCTGAAGTTGCTCGGCGTGCAGCGATGAAAGTCGCCGTTACTTCGGGTGTCACAGCAGCTGGGGCAGGGCTTCTTGCGTTCGCATGTCCTGGCCCGACTGCATGGACTGAACTTTAGGAATCGAAGCGCTTGCTGAGGTGACTGCGCGTCTCGTTCGCTGTCCCATTCGTCTCGGGCGGCCGAAAAGGCGTTCACTGCGCCTTGCGCGGCGCAAGAGGTGAACGGGTTTCGCCTGGGGCCAGGCCGCACATCCGTGGCCATCGCCGTGATCTCCCATCCCATCTCACCTCATTCCGCCTATCAGAGGCTGCCGAAGCAAGCCCAGCAGGCCTGCAGCAGGGCGGCCATTCTTCCGCGCGCCGTAACAGCCCATTGCCGTGCAAGTGATTTCTGAAGTGAGGCTCGATCCCTAGAGTTCAGTCCCAGGCCTGCAGCACACCGCAGGACCTGAATCACTCTGAATCCAACCCACCAAGGAACCCCATGAAAGCAGCCATCATCATCTTGTCCGACCCGAAGAACGGCGGCGAAGACGCGCTCGGTCGCATGTTCAACGGCCTGGCCGCCGCCTATGACTTCAAGCAGCGCGGCACGGACGTGTCCATCTACTTCCAAGGCGCAGGCACCCGCTGGCCCGGTGTGATCAGCCAGGCCGACCATCCCGTGCATGCCCTGTTCAAGGCGGTGGAAAACGAGATCGCCGGCGTGTCCTGCGGTTGCGCCGATGTGTTCGGCTCGCGTGAAGAGGCGGTGAAGAGCGGCTTTGACCTGATCACCGACAACAGCGTGCCCGGCACCTCCGGCCTGCCCAGCCTGGGCAAGCTGGTGGCCGACGGCTTCACCGTCTTCACGTTCTGAAGCAAGGCAAAGGGAGACGACCATGACCTATGCATTCCATGAAGGCGAGCGTGCCGTGCAAGCACGCGCCGGAGAGTCTGCGATCGCAGTGCGCAATGCCGGTGTGATCACCGACACGGTGATCGCCGGCGCCCGCCCCTTCATCGAAAAGCAAGTCATGGTCGCCACCGCGACCCGAACGGATCGGGGCCAGGTCTGGGCTTCGCTGCTCTTCGGGCCACCTGGCTTTCTGCGCAGCCCCGAAGGGCGCAGCATCGAGATCGCGTTGGCGCGCGCGCGGCGCCTGGCCGACGACCCCTTCTGGCAGGAGCTGGGCCTCGGCTCGCAGGCCGGCCTCTTGTTCATTGAGCTCTCGACCCGGCGCCGCTACCGCGTGAACGGCCATGTCGAGCATGTCGATGGGCAGCATGTACGTGTGGCCATCGATGAGGCCTACCCCAATTGCCCCAAGTACATCCAGCGACGCCATCCGCAAGGCGTCGTTGATGAAGCATCTCCTGCGCAGCCTGCGAGCGTGCAACGCGGCCAGGTCCTCGATGAAGCCAGTGCTGCACTGCTCGATGCGGCAGACACGCTCTTCATCGCCAGCGGCGCACCGGGCGGCTCGCTCGATGCCTCGCACCGTGGCGGCCCCAATGGCTTCATTGAGCGCCTCAGCGCACGACGCTTGCGCGTGCCCGACTATGCCGGCAACAGCATGTTCAACACCCTGGGCAATCTCGCTCTGGATCCGGCCTGCGGACTGGTGATTCCGGACTTCGCCAATGGCCGCCTCCTGCATCTGACGGGCCGCGCCGAACTGCTCTGGGATCAGGCAGATCCGAAGGGTCTCACCGGGGGCACCGGTCGTTTTTGGGAATTCGAGATCGAGGCCTGGTTGCTGCGCGAGCAAGCCATGGCTCTGAGCTGGGAATTCCTGGACGCTTCGCCCTTCAACCCCAAGGTCACTGCATGAAACTGATCGTCCACCAATTGCAGCGTCACGGCACGGACGTGCTTGAAATCCGCTTGCGTCATCCGCAGGGTCAGGTCTTGCCTCCGTGGTCCGCTGGCGCACATCTTCGGCTGCAACTGCCGATTTCCGACGGCCAGTGGCTGGAGCGCCATTACTCCCTCCTCGGCACGGAGGGCGCGGCCGAGGAGTACCGCATTGCGGTGCTGCTCGACCCGGCCTCGCGGGGCGGCTCGCGCTGGATCCATGAACAACTGGCGGCAGGGCAAGCCCTCGATGTGGACGGCCCCTTCGACAGCTTTCCCTTGCAAGCCGAGCAGGGCCGGACCGTGCTGGTGGCCGGCGGCATTGGCATCACGCCCATGCATGCCATGGCCCACGCCTTGAATGCAGCCGGCCAGCCCTTTGAGCTGCACTATCTGGCGCGCAGCGAGGGCCGGCTGGTGCTGCTCGACGAGCTGCGGGCGCTGTCCCACGCGCAACTTCATTTGCACGTGGGTGCGAACCCTCCGGCGCTGGAGGCGCTGCTGGGTACTTTCAGCGCTGGCGCCAGCCTGCACGCCTGCGGTCCGGTGCCTCTGCTGAATGCGCTGCGTGAACGCGCTGCAGAGTTGGGCTGGCCAGGCGCCGCCTTGCACTTCGAGAGCTTTGGCGCCCGATCGCAGCCAGGCGACCGGCCGATTCGCGTGCATCTCGCACAAAGTGGCATCGCAGTCGAGGTTCAGCCGGGCACCAGCATCCTCGATGCCTTGATTGCCGCGGACGCCTTCGTGGCCTACGACTGCAAGCGCGGTGAGTGCGGGCAATGCCACAGCCGCGTGCTGGAGGGCAGCCCGCTGCACCGTGACGTCTGCCTGAGCCCCGCGCAACGCGCCGAGGGCCTGTGCACCTGCGTAGGTTGGGCCAGCAGTGAAAGCCTGACTCTGGATCTTTGACGCGTGCGCCTGAGCCCGCCCAGGCCGTCAAAGCATCAAGCCGTCACCGCCTCCGGCTGGAAGGCGACGTCCAGCGGCGTGCCGACCAGGTGGTTGCTGTAGTTGGACATCACCTTCATGGCGATGCCCAGCACTACCTCCAATGCGGTTTGCTGTGTGTAGCCCGCGGCCAGCAGGCTTTCCAATTGCCCAGGGCGAGGCCAGCCGCGTTCTTCCACCATCTGCTGCGTGAACTGACGCAGCGCTTCCAGCTTGGCATCGGCCAGTGGCGATCCTTGGCGCAAGGCCTGCACCACCGAGGGATCCAGGCTCTGCATGCGGGCGATGGTGCTGTGTGCGGCCACGCAGTAGTGGCATTCATGCAGGCGGCTGACGGTGAGGCTCACCACCTGCTGCTCCAGCGCACTCAGGCTGCTGGCTGCATAGGCTTCTGATATGTCCACATAGGCCGCCAGCAGGGCTGGAGCGCTGGCCATGCCCGCAAACAGGTTGGGAACAAAACCGTAGCGTTGCTGGGCTTGCACAAGCAGCGCTTGCGCGGCGACCGGTGCGGAGGTGGGGGTATGGATGGGGAACTTGCTCATGGTGCTTGCTTCAGTTGCGGAGGATGGAGATGGAAGGCGAAGGAGGCGGAGCGGGTCACAGGCGGATCACCAGCTTGCCGAAATGCTGCCCGGAGGCCAGGTGCGTGTAGGCCGCAGGGCTGTCCTCGAAGTCAAACACGCGATCAATCACGGGGCGGATGCGGTGCTGCGCCATGAACTGGTTCAGGCGCCGGAGCTGGGCCACCGAGCCCACGCAGATGCCGTCGATGCGGGCGTTCTTGAACTGCAGCGACTGGATGTCGGGGCGGGCATTGAAGCCGCTCAGCACGCCGATCTGTGCGATGCGCCCACCCGAGGCCACGGCACGGATGGAGCGGTCATAGGTGTCCGGGCCGCCAAGCTCGAGGATGTGGTCCGCGCCCAGCCCCTCGGTCAAGCTCAGAACCTGCTGGTCCCAGTCCGGCGTTTCGCCGTAATGGATGGTGGCCCAGGCGCCCAGTTGACGGGCACGTTCCAGCTTGGCATGCGAGGAGGAGGTGACGATGACGCGAGCCCCGACCGCAGCGGCCAGTTGCAGGCCGAACAGCGCCACACCACCGGTGCCTTGCACCAGCACCGTCTCGCCGGCCTTGACCTGGCCGCGCTCAAACAAGGCATGCCAGGCGGTCAAGCCGGCACAGGGCAGGGTGGCGGCTTCTTCATCGCTGAGGTGCGCAGCGGGTGCCACCAGCGACTGAGCCGACACGAGCAGCTGCTGGCTCAAGACCCCGTCGGTGTTGCCGCCGCCCAGGGCTTGTTGCAGATGGGCAGGGTCGAAGCGGCCATCCACCCAGGCCGGGAAGAAGTTGGGGCTGGCGCGATCGCCCACCTGCCATCCCTGCACGCCGTCGCCTACGGCCAGCACCGTCCCGACGGCATCAGACAGAGGCACAAGGCCATCGCGTGCCGCCCCGCTGGCAGCGCCTTGCAAGGTGAGCAGGTCGCGGTAGTTCAGGCTCGCCGCGTTCACCTGCAGAAGCACCTGGCCGGCAGCGGGCTCGTGATGGGCTGGGCCGGTGTGCGCCTGCAGCTGCGCTTTGGCGTCCTTGATGCGAATTTGAAATTGCTGATTCATGATTTCCGATTTGTGTAGTGATCGATACAGAAATAGTAGCGTTCGAAAGCCGGTCGCGGTGTTCCGCGTGGCGAAAGACTGAATTTCTCGCGCCTGCAATCTCTGCACTGTCATTTGTGTAGGGATCAATACAATTCATCCATGCCTAAGCCGAGATCAGCGACCCCCTCTACCAAGGACTCTGAGGGCAGCCGCCTGCCTGGGCGCCCGCGCGGCTTTGATCGTGCCGCGGCCCTGGACTTGGCGCTGGATCTGTTCTGGCGGCATGGCTACGAGGGCGTGTCCACGGCCACGCTGGCGAGTGCGATGGGCATCGCGCCGCCCAGCCTGTATGCGGCCTTTGGCAACAAAGAATCGCTCTATCGCGAATGCCTGGATCTCTACGCGCAACGTCATGGCGCTTTTCTCGGCGACGCGCTGCTGTCCGATTTGCCGGCGCGTGCTTGCATGGAGCAGGCCTTGCGGGCGGCCTGCCGCCAGTACACCGACCCCAGCCACGTCGCCGGTTGCATGGTGTCGGCCGCCGGCCTGCAGGGGGCGCCCGCCCACGCAGCCCAGCATGCACAGACCGAAGCCATGCGCCTGCAGGCCAGACACGCCATCGAGCAAAGGCTCAAGCGCGCTCGCACCGAGGGTGAGTTGGCCGCAGGCACCGACTGCGCGGCCCTGGCCGGCTACTTTGCGCTGGTGATCCAGGGCCTGGCGATCCAGGCGCGCGATGGCGCCAGCACCAGCAGCCTGCTGCGCATGGTGGACGTGGCCATGGCGGCCTGGCCGGCAGAGGCGAACACAGGCGTTCGCGGCGGCTAGGGCCAGCCGAACGCTGTCTTGCGTGCACCCGAGTTGCGGCCGCCAAAGAAAAAAAAGGCGCCCCAGTTGGGGCGCCCTGTGGCGAGAGCTCGTCTGAAGTCAGGCCCGGGTGTTCACAGACCCAGATCACTCAGCGAAGGGTGATCATCCGGGCGGCGGCCTTGGGGCCAGTGGAACTTGCGCTCTTCGGGCTTGATGGGCAGGTCATTGATGCTGGCATGGCGCACCGCCATATAGCCCAGGGCATCGAACTCCCAGTTCTCGTTGCCGTAGGCGCGGTACCACTGGCCCGAGTCATCGCGCCATTCGTAGGCGAAGCGCACGGCGATGCGGTTCTCGCTGACGGCCCACAGTTCCTTGATCAGGCGGTACTCCTGCTCCTTGGCCCATTTGCGTTCCAGAAAGGCCTGGATGGCCTCACGGCCCTGGAAGATCTCGGCCCGGTTGCGCCAGCGGCTGTTGGCCGTGTAGGCCTGGGTCACGCGCTTGGCATCGCGCGTGTTCCAGGCGTCTTCGGCCGCGCGGACCTTTTGAATCGCCGTCTCACGGCTGAACGGGGGCAGAGGGGGGCGCGGCGCGTCGGGGGATGTGGTGCTCATGGTGTTGGCAAAGCTGGGGTGGAGGAATCCGGCGGCGGTGCTTGCGGCGCCAGCCACAAGCAAGTCCCGCCGGGTGAGATCGGGGTGATGGGTGTTGTTCATTCTTGAGGACTGGGGCGCCACAGGCCCGGCATGTCCACATGGCCAGGCAGGGCCTGAATGCGAGCCAGCCAAGCCACCACGTGGCGGTGAGGTGAGAGATCCAGGCCGCCCTCGGGTGCGAGCGCGATGTAGGGGTAGACGGCCAGGTCGGCGATGCTGGGCTGATCGCCCTGCACCAGCCAGGGCTGACCGCTCAATTGCGCATCCAGCAGCTTGAGCAAGGTCTCGCTGCGCTGCGTGGTGGCCTCCAGATCGATGGGGCGGCCGAATCTGCGGTGCATGCGCAACAGGGCCGGCCCATGCGCCACCTCGTTGGTGGCGGTGGACAGCCAGGCTTGAATGGCAGCCAAGCGGGCCGGGTCCGCCGGCCACCAGGCCGGGCCGCCGTAGCGAGCCGCGAGATAAACCAGGATGGCCTGGCTGTCACGCACCACCACCTCGCCGTCCACCAGCACCGGCACTTGGCCGAAGGGGTTCATGGCGAGGAACTCGGGCTGCTTGTGCGTGCCGCCGGTGGGTACTTCCGCCTCATGGGGCAGCCCCAACAGGGAAAGCATGAGGCGCACCTTGTGTGCATTGCCGGACAGGGGAAAGTGGAACAGCTTCATGATCATCCTCAGGTGGCTTGGACAGGATGGAGAGCGCGCTGAACAGCGGGCCGGCTTGCGATGCGTTGGAGCCAGTCCTGTACCGCAGGGTAGTGATCAAGTTGAACGCCGGCATAGTCGGCCACGCGCAGCCAGCCGAAGTGGGCAATATCGGCCACCGAAAAACTCTCGCCGGCCAGCCAGCTGGCTTTTTGCAGTCGTGAATCCAACACGGCCGTCAGGCGGCGCGATTCCGCCTGATAACGGTCAATGCCCACGGTGATGCGCTCGGGCTGGCGCATGAACCATCCTGCTTGCCCGAACATGGGGCCGACGCCGCCGACCTGGAAGAACAAATACTCCAGCGCACGAATGCGATCCCTTGGATCGGAAGGCATCAAGCCGCCAAATTTGTCGGCCAGGTAGAGCAGGATGGCGCCGGACTCGAACACCGACACCGGCTCGCCGCCCGGCCCATCGGGGTCGACGATGACCGGGATGCGGCCATTGGGATTGAGCGCCAGAAAGTCTGGGCGCTTTTGCTCTTCACGGCCCAGATTGACGGGCACGAGGCGATAGGGAACGCCCAACTCTTCGAGTGCGATGGGGATCTTCACGCCATTGGGCGTGGGGGCGTAGTAGACGGCTATCATGGTTGACGGTGTTTGGGAGGTGATCAATGGGTGGCACTCAGGCGCCCGGTCCGCAGTCCAGGCAGCGTTCCACGGGCGGTGGGCCCATGCGCAAGTCGCGCTGCAACAAGCGCAGCGCGGTGCGCAGACCTTCCTCGATGACCGGGTGGTAAAAGGGGCTGTCCAGCATCTGCTGCACGGTGTCACCGCGCTGCACCGACCAGGCGAGCAGATGGGCGAGATGCTCGGCGCGTGGCCCCAGCATTTCTGCGCCCAGCAAGCGCCCGCTGCCCACTTCGGCGTAGACATGCAGCGCGCCGCGGTTGACGCCCATCACGCGGCTGCGGCCCTGGTCGGCAAAGGACACCTGGCCGGCGAGAAACGGCGTGCCTGCTGCCTGCAATTCGGCGTGGCTGTGCCCGGCGATGGCCATTTGCGGCTCGCTGAACACGATGGCCAGGGGCGCACGGCGTGGCCGCACGCGCACATCGGGCCAGCGGCCGGCGTTGTCGCCCGCAATGCGGCCTTCGTCGGCGGCCTCATGCAGCAGCTCCCGCTCACCATTGGCATCGCCAGCGATGAAGACCGGGCTGTTGCCGACCTGCCCGGTGTGGGGGTCGAAGGGCAAGCGCCCATCGGCTTGCAGGGGCAGGCCGCTGTGCTCCAGCCCCAGGCCCGCCAGCCGCGGACGGCGCCCGGCGGCAGCCAGGGCATAGTCAAAGCGCTCCACACGCCCGTCCAGTTCCAACAGGACCTCATCGCCCTCGCGCCGCAGACGGGGCGTGGCTTGGTTCAGCGACAGCGCCAGTTCGCTGCTGAACAGCTCGCCTGCCAAGGCCTGCAGTGCCGGGTCGGTCAGTGGTCCCACGCGCTGGCTGCGGCCGAGCACGCGCACCCGAACACCCAGGCGATGCAAGGCCTGGGCCAGCTCCAGCGCAATCACGCCGGTGCCCAGCACCAGCACCGCTTGGGGCAGGGTCTGCCAATCGAACAGTTCATCGTTGCGGATCAGCCGGTCACCCAGTGCTGCTGACCAGGCCGGCTCGATATGAGGCTCGGAGCCGGTGGCGATGACGATGCGCGCTGCATGCACCCGATGCAGTTCGCCGTCATGGCCTTTCACTTCCAGCGTCTGGGGTGCCGTGAAGCGCGCCCAGCCCTGCATGCGGTGTTCCGGCGCCCAGGCCTGTACGGCTTCGGTGACAAAGCCCACAAAGCGATCGCGCTCGCTGCACACCCGGGCCATCACGGCGGCGCCATCGATATGAGCGGGCGCGTCAAGGTGCACGCCAAAGCGCCCGGCTTCGGCCACGGCGTGGGCCGCCTCGGCTGCCGCGATCAGCAGCTTGCTGGGCATGCAACCCACACGGGCGCAGGTGGTGCCGTAGGGACCGCCTTCGATGGCGAGCACTCGGGGGGTATGTGCCAAGGCAGCGCGGTAGGCGGACATGCCGGCCGTACCGCTGCCGATGATGGCGACGTCAACATGGTGCTCACGCATGCAGCATTCCTTTGGAGGGCGAGGGTGTCAGCCAAGCGCCAGCCGCTCGGCAAGGCCTCCACTGTGCGCAGTTGTCGCCCTCAGGAGAAGCCCCATTGCAGCGAAGTCACTGCTACGCAGAGCGGAACAATGGCTGGCTTGAGGCTGCCGTCGTGCAATCCGTGCGCCAAAGACTTGCCGGCATTGTTCCGGCGACGGAAACACTGTCGTCAGCTCCGCGTGGATTCACAGACCGACCGAGTTCGCGCACAGTGGCAGGCCTCACCATGCCAGCCGCCAGGGCTGTCTCACCCCTACTGCTGCTGAAGGACCCCTCATGAGCCGAGCCTATTCCGACCTCGCATTCACGCCGACCGTGCGGGCCATGCAAACCCGCATGGGCAGCCGCTCCGCCTACGAAGCCCTGGATCACACCGAGGATCGCCGCGACGCACTCACTGAGCGTGAGGCTGAGTTCATCCATGCCCGCGATGGCTTCTATCAAGCCACGGTGGGAGAAACCGGCTGGCCCTATGTGCAGTTCCGCGGCGGGCCTGCTGGCTTTCTCCAGGTGCTGGACGCCAAGACCCTGGGCTATGCCGACTTCCGCGGCAATGTGCAGTACATCAGCGTCGGCAATCTGCAGGGCAATGACCGCATCTCCATCATCCTGATGGACTACGCCCATCAACGCCGGCTGAAGATCCTGGGGCGCGTGAGGCTGGTGACGGCCGCTGAAGACCCGGCCCTGCTGGCCCGGCTGGCCCTGCCGCAGTACGAGGCGCGTGTGGAGCGCGCCATGCTGATCACGGTCGAAGCCTACGACTGGAACTGCCCCAAGCACATCACACCCCGTTTCACCGAGGCCGAGGTGAATGCAGCGGTGGAGCCGCTGCGCGCCGAGCTGCTGCAAGCCCGCGAGGAATTGAAGCGCTTGCGCGAGGCGGTCTCTGCATCAGGCGCCGAACCGGCGCGCGGAGCCGAGCCTCTGGCTTGAACCCTCAGCGGCGGGGCCGCTTTCAGTCCAGCGCCTTGCTGGCGCGCAGACGCTCGATCGCCAGATCCAGGAAAGCGCGCGCCTTCTGAGAGGCATGGCGTCCCTCGCGGTGCACCAGATGCACGGGCAGAGGGGCCGTTTCAAACTCGCTCAGCACAATCTGCAGCCGCCCCGCTTGCACATGCTCGGCCACCTGGTAAGACATCAGCCGGGTGAGGCCAAAGCCGGCCACGGCAGCCGCCACGGCAGAGTCATTGGTGGTGGTGCTCATGCGCGGCTGCAGCTTGACGAGCTTGGGCGCGCCGTTTTCCACCAAGCGCCACTCTGGCGTGGGGGTGACGCCGCTGGCCGACACGATGGTGTGTGCTGTCAAATCGTCCGGGGTTTGCGGGGCACCATGGCGCTTCAGATAGCTGGGCGCCGCACAGATCACGCGGCGGACCCGTCCCACCCGGATCGCTTGCAAAGAAGAGTCGGGCAGCTCCCCGATGCGAACCCCGATGTCCACGCCCTCGTCGACCATGTTCACCACCCGGTCGAGGAACCAGCAGGACGCTGTCACCTCCGGGTAACGCTGCAAATACTCGGTCACGATGGGGGTGACGAACAGCGCCCCAAACAGCACCGGTGCGGTCAGCGTCAGGCGGCCGCGTGGCGCGGCGTGCAAGCCGCTGACCGATTCATCCGCCTCGGCCAACTCCGCCAGGATGCGGCGGCAGTCCTCCACATAACGAGCCCCCGCCTCGGTCACACGCACCACGCGGGTTGTCCGTGTCAGCAGGCGCACGCCCAGATGAGCTTCCAGCTCGCTGATGGCGCGGGTCACAGCGGGCGGCGAGATGTTGAGCTTGCGCGCAGCGCCCGCGAACCCGTTCGCATCGACCACTGCGACGAAGACATTGATCAGGTGCAATCGGTCCACTGTTTCTCCTCGCGCAATGGTGTCTTGAATTCCCGGGTGATTCTAAATGCCGAGCGATTCAAGGACAGTTCACCCATTCGCTGAAACCACCGCGAATCGACCCCCAACCCTGTCACCCCAAGCCACTCAAAACCGGAGTTAGACCATGTCCCGTCTAAGCATTCCCAGCCTTGAAACCTCGCTCGACGCCGCCAAACCACTGCTGGCCGCCGTGCAGCAGCAACTGGGTGTGGTGCCCAATCTGATGAAACTCCTGGGCCACAGCCCTGCCGCATTGGAAGGCTATCTGTCCTTGAACTCGGCCCTGGCCAAAGGCAAGCTGAGCGTGCAACTGCGCGAACGCATTGCCCTTGCGATCGCCGAACTCAATGCCTGCGACTACTGCCTGTCCGCGCACAGCTACCTCGGCACCCACGTCGCCAAGATCAGTGCTGCAGAAATCAGTGCCGCCCGCGATGGGCACTCGGAGGATGCACGCAGCGCTGCGGCTTTACGCTTTGCCCTCCAAGTGGCCGAGCAACGGGGCCGCGTCACGGACGCTGACCTGGCCGCCTTGCGCGCCGCTGATTTCGATGAGGCCAGCGTGCTGGAGATCGTGCTCCATGTGGCCTTGAACGTCTTGACCAACTACGTCAACAACGTCGCGGCCACGGACATCGACTTCCCTGTGGTCCAAGCCAAGCCAGAGCAAGGGCGCTGAGGCGAGCCGATTGCGGCGACGGACGGCTGGCTGGCCGCCGAGCCCGCAAGCCGTGCCTGAGTCACTCCGGGCCGGCAATCGCGTCCGCCCAGTCGAGCACCAAGGCCTCGATCTGGGCGCGGTCCAGACCCGGCTCCAACTCCTGCGCGCTCGCACGCTCCCCGGTCGGAACAGCCCGCAAGTCCTGGTCAGCGTGGGTCCACACAAAGCGTGCTGAGCAGGCCGGGCAGCCCAGGTGATCACCGGCACGCACCGTGCGTGTGCGGACCAGCGTCGGCCCGCATGCCGGGCAATGTTGCAGAGGGATGCCCTCGTCACTGTGCCCGACGATGGCGTCGAAGGCAGCGTCGCGCCCCATGCGAACAAACAGGGCTCCGAGGGACGGGTCGAACTGCCTGCCGAGTTCGGATTCGATGATGCTGAGTGCCTTGAAGATGGGCATGCCTGCACGGTAGGGCCGCGTGCTCGTCATGGCGTCGAACGCGTCGCAGATGCCGACCAGGCGGGCATCCAGAGGTATCTCGGCGCCCACCAAACCCATGGGGTAGCCCAGACCATTGGGCATTTCATGATGGTGGTGGACCACGCCGACGACCAATTCCGCCAAGGGGTGGCCGGACAAGATGCGCGCCCCGACCCGAGGATGCGTCTTGATCGTTTCGAACTCCGCTTCAGTGAGCCTGCCCGGCTTGCGCAAGATGGCGTCAGGAATTCCAACCTTGCCCAGATCGTGCAGAAAGCCGGCCATGGCGATGCGGCTGGCTTCGCGCGGTGCGCAGCCGGACTCGAGGGCCAGGGCATGCGCCATGCGCGCCACCCGCCAGAGGTGCCCGCCTGTGTAGGGGTCTCGCGCTTCGACCACCCAGGCTGAAACCAAGAGGCTGGCCAGCAGCGCCTGCCGTTGAGCCGCCAACTCCTGGCGGAGGCCACCCAGTTCATCCTGTTTCGCTTCCGAACGGGTCATTGCGTACTCCTCCCCGTGGTGAGCCGGGCATGCTGGCATGGTATCTCCAAGGCTTCGCGGACGGAGGAGTCCTTCGGGCCTGAGTTCAACGATGGCGACGGGCACGGCGAGCTCTTGTTCGCCGATGAGCCCGGTATGGCGCCCGTCATAATCGTGAGCCCCTTACCCTTCGTGTTTGAGCCGCCTTTCCTACTTCATGGACAAAACTCTGCTGCAGCAGCAGGTGCTGGATCGGCTGGCCGAAGACCTGCTGCAAGTGGAGCAGGCGGCGCGGGCAGCGCATGAGACGGCGACTCACGAAGAGAACATCGCCGAGAACAAGTACGACACCCTGGGTCTGGAAGCCGCCTATCTGGCCACCGGCCAAGCCCGACGCGCCGAGGCCATCCGTCAGGCGATGCTCAGCTGGCGCCGCTTCCGCCCGCAGCCCTACGACGCCGGCAAAGGTGTCCAACTCGGCGCCTTGGTTTGCCTGGTCGATGTCGAGGACGCGCGGCAGCAACGGCTGTTCTTTCTCGGCCCGGCAGGCGGCAGCATGACCTTGCTTTGTGGCGAGCAAAGGGTTCAGGTCATCAGCAGCGACGCGCCCCTGTGCAAGGCGGTGCTGGGCAAGTTCGAAGGCGATGAGGTCTCTCTCCAGATCGCTGCGCTACGCCAGCACTTTGAGCTGCTGTGGGTGCAATGAACCGCAAGCCGGCTCAGGCCGAGCTCTGCAGCTGCGGCGCCCTCCCTCGTTCGGTTCAGATCGGGAGCCCTTCGCCCAAGGCTGGCAGGCCGTGAAAGAGGACAATCGCGCCCTCGACAGCCCCTGGTCGGATGGACATCCTGCCTCCATCGCCAGTTGGTGCCGTCAGGCCGCCCCATGACCGACGCCTCATCCCCCTACACGACCCTGCCGCTGTGGCCCAAGGCCTATCCGGCCAGCGGTGCCAGCGCCACACTGAAGCTCCTCAACGAGGACTTCACCGTGACCGAGCTGCCGCTGCAGCTGCCCTCGGGTGCGGGCGAGCACATCTGGCTGGACGTCGAAAAGAATGGGGCCAATACCGCCTTCGTCGCACAGCAACTGGCCGCGGCCGCAGGTGTGCAGGAATGGGATGTGGGCTATGCCGGGCTCAAGGACCGCTACGCCATCACCCGCCAGTGGTTCAGCATCTATCTGCCCAAGGGTGAGACCCCTGACCTGACCCAGCTCCAGCCCCCCGAGTTCAAGGTGCTGAGCCAGAGCCGCCATGTGAAGAAACTGCGCCCCGGTGATCTGCAGGGCAACCGCTTCCGCATCGTGTTGCGAGATGTGGTGGGCGATCGTGCCGCCATCGAAGCCAATCTGCAGGCTGTGGCCTCCCAGGGTGTGCCCAATTACTTCGGTGCGCAGCGCTTCGGCCATGAGGGCGGCAATGTCGAGCAGGGGCGGGCCATGCTGGCGCGCGAGATCCGCGTGCGCAATCCGAAGAAGAAAGGCATCTACCTGTCGGCGGTGCGCTCTTTTGTCTTCAATGAAGTGCTGGCCCTGCGCATCCAGCAAGGGCTTTGGGGTCAGACCTTGCCTGGCGATGTGTTGGACGCCGCGGGCCGGCCGACCGGGCCGCTCTGGGGCCGGGGCCGCGTGAGCAGCAGCGAACAGGCGCAGGCGCTGGAGAACGGCGTGGCCGCCCGTCATGCCCCGCTGTGCGAGGGCATGGAGCATGCGGGTTTGGATCAAGAGCGCCGCGCCCTGGTGGCGAGCCCGGGTGAGCTGTCATGGGATTGGCCGCAGGCCGATCAGCTGGTGCTCAGCTTCAGCTTGCCCGCTGGAAACTATGCCACCTCGGTGCTGAACGAGATCCTCCACACCACGGAGCCCGAGCGGCACACCGAGGGCGAGCCGTCTGCGGCGGTTGAGTGAGCGTCGTGCCGCCGCAGCCATGGCCGGCATGGGCGGCTGATAGTGCTCAGCATTCGGGTAGTCTTGCTGCTTCAACCTCATCGGAGAACCGACATGGCTTACGTCGATGGATTCGTGGCTTCCGTTCCCACCGCCCGGCGGGCTGACTTTCTGGCGCATTCGCAGCAAATGGGCCAGATCTTCAAGGAATACGGCGCGACCGCTGTTGTCGATTGCTGGGGCGACGATGTGCCGCAGGGCAAGCTGACCTCGTTCCCAATGGCCGTGCAGTGCCAGCCCGAGGAGACGGTCGTGTTCTCCTGGATCACCTGGCCCTCGCGCGAGCTGCGCAATGCCGCCTGGGACAAGGTCATGGCCGATCCACGCATGGCCGCCGCGGGCGAGCCACCCTTCGACGGCAAGCGCATGATTTTTGGCGGGTTTGAGGTGATCTCGGAGTCCTGAGGCGCGGCCTCCTCGCTGGCGCCAGCGCGAGGCCGGGTTCGGGGTCGCTTGCTGCTCAGGCGGCGGCCGCCTCGGCTGCCGTTTCTTCCCAGCCCGGATAGGGGTCGGGCAGCTCGCGCCAGGCAGCCATGCCTTTGCGGGTTTCGGTGAAGTTGAGCAGGCAGCGGTCCAGGGCTGCGCTGAGGGCTTGACGGTCGAGTTGCTGGCCGATGATGACGAGCTCTTGCTTGCGGTCGCCGTAGGGCTCGGTCCAGTGGGTGAGGATGGTTTGGCGCGTGGCTTCGTCTTCCGGCCGGCGGCTTCGGGGCGCAGCGGCCCACCAGCGGCCGACGGGCTGCACATCGCACATGCGGCCAGCGCCCGAGACGCAAGCCACCCAGTCGGGTCGGCTCGCCAGCCAGACATAGCCCTTGTAGCGCAGCACGCCGGGCAGGGGCGTGGCGAGCAAGTCATGCAGGCGCTGGGGGTGGAAGGGTTTGTCCGCGCGGTAGACGAAGCTTTCGATGCCGTAGGTGTCGGCCTCCGAGTCGTGGTGGCCCTCCAGCTCCTGGGCCCAGCGCGGCATGGCTGCGGCCTTGTCGAGGTCGAAGAGGCCGGTGCCCAGCACTTCGTCCAGGTCCACCGCGCCGTGGCGCGCGTCGATGATTTCCGCCTCGGCGTTCAGGGCCTTGATCAGCGCATGCACCTGATCGAGTTGCGCCAGGCTGACCTGATCGGTCTTGCTGACGACGATGACGTTGGCGAACTCGATCTGCTCCACCAGCAGGTGGACCAGACGGCGTTGGTCCTCCTCGCCCGCAGCTTGGCCGCGGTCGGCCAGGAACTCGGCGCTGCTGTAGTCGCGCAGGATGTTGAGGGCATCCACCACGGTCACCATGGTGTCGATGTAGGCCACATCGTTGAGGCTTTCCCCCGCCTCGCTGGTGAAGTCGAAGGTGGCGGCAATCGGCATGGGCTCCGAGATGCCGGTGGATTCGATCAGGAGGTGATCGAAGCGGCCCTCGGCGGCCAGGCGCCGGACCTCCTGCAGCAGATCGTCGCGCAGGGTGCAGCAGATGCAGCCATTGCTCATCTCCACCATCTTTTCCTCAGTGCGGGACAGGCCCACGCCGGCGGCCTTGGCGCTGTCGCGGACCAGGGCTGCGTCGACATTGACTTCGCTCATGTCGTTGACGATCACGGCCACGCGCTTGCCTTCTCGGTTGCGCAGGATGTGGTTGAGCAAGGTCGTTTTGCCGGCGCCGAGAAAGCCGGACAGCACGGTGGTGGGCAGGCGCTTGGGGGCGGAGTGAGACATGCGGATCACCTTTGCGGGTCGTGTGGAATGGCGAGAGCGTGGCTGCCGCTCAGTGCAGCCAATGGCCCACCACGGGAACGCAGGCCAGGCCGGCGCTCAACATCGCGGTCTGGGCCAGGAAGCCGTCTTGCCGGTGACGGCGGTGCAGGGCCGGCAGCAGATCGGCCACGGCGATGTAGAGAAAGCTCGCCGCAGCCACGGCCAGCACATAGGGCAGGGCGGCCTGGGCGCTTTCCAAGGCCAGCCAGCCCAGCACACCGCCCACGAGCGAAGCCAGGCTGGACAGGCCATTGGCCAGCAAGGCCCGCCGCTTGCTCCAACCCGCCGCGAGCAGCAGGGCAAAGTCGCCCAGCTCCTGCGGCACTTCATGCAAGGCCACGGCCAGGCAGGTGCTCAGGCCCAGCCAAGGGTCAGCGAGGAAGGCGGCGGCCACCAGGACGCCGTCGACCAGGTTGTGCAAGCCATCGCCCAGCAGCACCACCCATGGGGTGCCGGTGCGGGCCGAGCCCGGCTCGCCCGCATGGGCGTGGCGCCACAAGGCCAGGCGCTCCAGCAAGTAGAAGCCGATCAAGCCGACCAGCAGCGTGGCCAGCACAGCCTCGCTGTGGCCGGGCGCCAGGCTCAAGGCCTCGGGCAGGATGTCCAGCAGGGCCGCGGCCAGCATGGTGCCGGCAGCAAAGGCGATCAGGCGATGCAGATGCCGCCCCTGCAGCCGAAAGGCCAGGATGGCGGCCAGCAGCAGGCTGAGGAGCCCGCCCGCAAAGCAGGCGGCGAGGATGGCGGCAAGGCTTGACATGGGGTGGCGAGAGCTGGCTGCGGTGAGAAGGTGATGGGCGGTGTTGAAGGGCGCCGAGGGGGCGTCCATGGGGCTTGAGTGCGCTCGCTTCCGAAGGCCGTGGCGCCTCCTCAGGCCCCGGCCTTTCCATGCCTGGCATGGATTTAATTTTGCAAATGATAATTCATTCGCAATAATGGCGTCATGCCACGTCCACGTTTCTGCCCGCCCTCAAGCCGCCCCACCCCCTGCCGCCACGCGTGTGTACGCACGCTCGCTGGGCGCTCGGTCGGCCGGCATTCCTGAGCCTTCTCGCTTGAAGCCCTGCCATGCCCTGGCCGGGCTTGCCGAATTGGGGCTGTGTACCAGAGCTGGCCTTTTCTTTCCTCCTCCTGTTCTTTCTTCTCCCCACCCTCTTCGCGAGCCGCTTCCCCATGCTGACCCATTTCCGCCCGGCGCCTGGCGCCCGTCTTCCCTTGCTGCTGGCGCTGGCCAGCTGCTTCGCGGCCAACGCCCGCGCCCAAACGCTGACGCCCGAACGCGCGCCGGCTGAAGCCCCCCAGCCTGTGCCGACCGCTCCGGATGCCAAGAGCGCCCAGCTGCCCGCGGTCAACGTGGTCGGCCGCGCCGAATCGGGCACCTACCATGCGGCCGATGCCGCCGGCGCCAAGACCGAGCTGGCCCTGCGCGAGCTGCCGCAATCGGTGCGCATCGTCACCCGTCAGGCCATGGACGACCTCGGTGCCACCAAGCTCGACGATGTGCTGGACTACGTGGGCGGCGTCTCGCGCCAGAACAGCTTTGGCGGCCTGTGGGACAACATTGCCATTCGTGGCCTGCCGGGCAACGAGAACACCGGCATGGCCACCTTGCTGAACGGTTTCTCATCGAACCGCGGCTTCAATGCCCCGCGCGATCTGGCCGGTGTCGAGCGCATCGAGTTCCTCAAGGGCACAGCCGCTGCGCTCTACGGCAGCAGCGAGCCGGGCGGCACCTTGAACATCGTCTCCAAGCGCCCGCTCTGGCAGGCGGCCCATGCGGTGGAAGCCTATCTGGGCAGCTATGGCCTCAAGCGTGGCGCTCTGGACAGCACCGGCCCCTGGGGTGAGAACTCCGCCTACCGCCTCAATGTGGCGGTGGAAGACCGCAGCAGCTTCCGCGACCATGTCAGCGCCCGGCGCGAAGTGCTCGCCCCGGCCTTCACCTGGAAGCTGGGCCCTGCCACCCAGCTTGACTATGTCGGTGAAGCCCTGCGCCACGCGACACCCCTGGACCGTGGTGTGGTCGCCGTCAACAACCGCCTGGGTGCGGTGCCGCGCAGCCGCTTCCTCGGCGAGCCTGCCGATGGGCAGGTGACCGTGCGCAACCAGACCCACCAGCTCACCCTCTCGCACGAATGGAGCAGCAACTGGCGCAGCCGTCTGGGCCTGTCCTACCGCGAGACCGGGGTGAATGGCTATTCCACCGAGCCCACGGCGCTGCGCCCCGATAACGTCACGCTGACGCGGCAACGGCGCCATCGCGACTACGACTCCAACGATGCCGCCGTGCAGGCGGAGCTGCAAGGCCTGGTCAAGCTGGGCGCGGTCGAGCATGAGCTGCTGATCGGTCTGGAGAGCTTCCGTTTCCGCATGGATTCGGTGATGCGGCGCGTCAACCCCAGCGCCGGCAAGCCCTATGCCATTGACATTCAACAGCCGGCCTACGGCCAGGCGCTGCCCGAGCCGGGCCCCAACACCAGCACCCTGGAGCATCAGCGCAACACGGCCGTCTATCTGCAGGACGCCATCAAGCTGGCCCCCGCCTGGCGTCTGGTGGCCGGCCTGCGTTTCGATGACTACCGCCAGACCCTGGCCAATCGCCTGAACAGCACCACGGCACGCCAGCAGCCGAGCTCCCGCTCGCCCCGCATCGGCCTGTCCTGGCTGCCCTCGCCGCAGTGGACGGTGTATGCCAATGCCGGCCGTTCCTTCCGCCCCAATGTCGGCGCCGATGTCGCGGCCCAAGGCTTCAAGCCCGAGACCGGCCGTGCTCTGGAACTCGGCAGCAAATGGGAAAGCGCGGACCGCCGCATCGGTGCGACCGCTGCGCTCTTCGACATCCGCAAGCGCCATGTGCTGACCGCCGACCCGGCGCATGCCGGTTTCTCGATGGCGGCCGGCGAAATCCGCAGCCGTGGGCTGGAGTTCGACCTGGCCGGACAGCTCAGCGCGCATTGGCGCCTCAACGCCAGTCTGGTGCTCAACGATGTGGAGGTCAGCCAGGACAACACCCTGGAGCGCGGCGGACGCCTGCTCAATGTGCCCAAGGTCAATGGCAGTGTGCTGGCCGTGTACGAGGCCAGCCTCCCGCAGGGCCAGCGCTACAGCATCGGCGGCGGGCTCACCCATATGGGCGCCCGCTTGGGCCAGGCCCGCACCCAGGCCGAGGCCAATGCGGGCACGCCGGCCTTCGAGTTGCCCGCCTACACCACGGCCAAGCTGGTGGCCTACTGGCGCGCCAGCCCGACGCTGCGCTGGACGCTCGATGTGGACAACCTCTTCGACACCACCTACTACACCAGCTCCTACAGCCGCTTGTGGGTGACGCCGGGCACAGCCCGCAGCTTCACCCTGGGCCTGCAGGCCAAGTTCTGACGCGAAGGCCCGCCATCATGAGCGAAACCCTGAACCCTGATCCACCCGCCGCTGCGGCAGTGCCCCCTGCGCTGGAGGCCCGCGCGGTGGTGGCGGGCTACCGCGAGCGCACCATCTTGCGCGGCCTGGACCTGACCGTGCAGCCAGGCGAGATCTACGCCCTGCTGGGCGCCAACGGCGCCGGCAAGACCACCACCCTGAGCCTGTTCCTGGGCTTTGTGCGGCCGGCCAGCGGCCAGCTGCGCGTCCAGGGCATCGACCCGGTGAACGAGCCCAGCCGCGCGCGCCGCCAGATCGCCTACATCCCCGAGAACGTGGCGCTGTACGAGCACCTCAGCGCCCGCGAGAACCTTGCCTACCTGCTGCATCTGGCCGGCCAGCCGGCCAGCGCGCAGGCCATCGATGAGGCCTTGTCCGCAGCCGGGTTGGATGCCGCGGCCCATGGCCAGCGCGTCGCCGGCTTCTCCAAGGGCATGCGGCAGAAAGTCTCGATCGCGCTGGCCCTGGCGCGCCGTGTGCCCGTTCTGCTGCTGGACGAGCCCAGCTCCGGCCTGGACCCACAGGCCAGCAGCGAGCTCAGCCGCCTGCTGCGGATGCTGCGCGGGCAGGGTGTGGCCATGCTGATGGTGACGCACGATCTGCTCGGCGCCGCCGATGTGGCGGACCGCATCGGCTTCATCGAGGCCGGCCGGCTGATCGAAGAGGTGGCCGCCACGGGCGAAGAGCGCTTTGACGTGCGCGCGCTGCACCGCCGCTACGCCAGTGCGGGGGCCTCATGAGGGCGAGCGTGTTCCGAATTGCCGTCGAAGAATGGCGTTTGCTCCGCCGCGATCGCGTCGCCGCGCTGGGCCTGGCTTTGTTGCTGCTGCTGAGTGCCGTGGCCTGCTTCACCGCCTGGGAGCAGCGCAGCAGCGCGGCGGCCGCACGGGCCCGTTACCAGGCTCAGGTCGATCATGAGTTCGAATCCCAGCCCGAGCGTCACCCCCACCGCATGGTGCACTACGGCCATTTTGTGTTCCGGCCCCTGAGCCCGCTGGCGGCCCTGGATGCTGGTGTGGATGCCTACACCGGGCACACCCTCTACCTGGAGGGCCACCGCCAGAACAGCGCCAACTTTGGCGACGTGCGGCAGTCCTCGCTGCTCCTGCGCTTTGGCCAGCTGACGCCGGCCTTTGTGCTGCAAGTGCTGGCGCCGCTGCTGCTGATTTTCCTGGGCCATGGCGCGCTGGCGCGCGAGCGCGAGTCCGGCACCTTGCGCGTGCTGCTGGCCCAGGGCATACGCCCCTGGCAACTCGTGGCCGGCAAGGTCCTGGCGCTCAGCGGCGTGGCCGCGCTGGCGGTGCTGCCAGCCTGGCTGGCCTTGCTGTGGATGGCAGCGGCCACGCCAGCCCCAGGCATCTTGCTGCTGACGCTGGCACTCGGCTATGGCCTGTGGCTTCTGCTCTGGGCTCTGGGCATCGTCGCGCTGTCGGCCTGCCTGGCCCGCGCCCGTGACGCCCTGGTGGCCTTGCTGGCTGTCTGGTCCCTCGGCGTGGTCTTGCTGCCGCGCTGGGCGCCCGAGCTGGCGTCTGCTTCGCTGGCCCTGCCCACCCGCTTTGAGACCGACATCGCGGTGGCGCGCGAGCTGGCGGCGCTGGGCGACAGCCACAACCCCGATGACCCCTACTTCGCCGAGTTCCGCAAGCAGGTGCTGGCCCGCTACGGCGTGGCCCGCGTGGAAGACCTGCCGGTCAACTACAAAGGCTTGGTGGGCATGGAGGGCGAGCGCCTGAGCAGCGCGCTGTTTGCACGTTATGCCCACGCCAGCTTCGAGCGACAGGCCGCGCAGCTGCAGCAGCTCGACCGCCTTGCCTGGCTGAGCCCGGTGCTGGCATTGCGTCGTCTGTCCATGGCCGCGGCGGGCACCGATCTGCAAAGCTACCGCCGCTTTGTCGATCAGGCTGAAGCCCATCGCTACCAGCTGGTGCAGTCGCTCAACCGCCTGCAGGCCGAGAAGTTGAAGTTCGCCAGCGACCGCTCCAGCCGCGACAACCGCATCAGTGCTGCGCATTGGCAGGGCATGGCCGGCTTTCGGTACGAGCCGGAGCCGCCGACCGCGGCCTTGCAGCGCGCCGCTCCGGCCGCGGTGGTGCTGCTGAGCTGGCTGGCCGCCTTGATCGGCGCTCTGGCCTTGGCGACGCATCATCTGGGGAGACGCATGCGATGAGCGTGATGGCATGGATGACACCGCCCGCAAAGCCGAAGGAGCTGAGACCCGCAGACGCCTGGCGGCATGAGCTGCGCTTGCTGCTGCGCTCGCGCCTCGTGTGCGTGGCGCTGGCGCTGCTGTTTCTGCTGGCCTCGCTGGCGGTGTGGTCGGGCCTGCGTGAGGTGGCCCGCCAGCAGCAGACCATCGCCCGCCTGGCCGATCTGCAGCAGCAAGACCTGGCGGCCCAGGCGCTCAAGCAGGGGCGCAGCGGTGATGCCGGTTCGGCCGCGTACTACACCTTCCACAGCAGCTGGGACCCGCCGTCACCCGCGGCCTTCTTGGCGCTGGGTTTGCGCGATGCCGCGCCCTATGTGCTGCGCATCCGCGCCCTGGCCCTGCAGGCCCAGCTGCACGAGGGTGAGAGCTTCAACCCCGAGCTGGCGCTGGCCGGGCGTTTCGACTTCGCCTTTGTGCTGGTCTATCTGGCGCCGCTGTTCCTGATTGCGCTGCTCTACGAGCTGGTCTCGGGCGAGCGTCGCGCCGGCCGGCTCGGCACCTTGCTGGCCCTGCCCGGCGGCGGCCGCGGCCTGTGGCTGCGCCGTGCAGGCCTGCGCGTGGGCTTGGTCTTCGCCTGTCTGGTGCTGCCGGTGCTGGCCGGCGCGGCATGCAGCGCCATGCCTCTGCCTGCCCTGGCCAGTGTGCTTCTCTGCACAGCGGCCTACCTGGCATTCTGGAGCGGCCTGTCGCTGTGCCTGGCCGCGGGCGGTCGCAGCTCGGGCGCCCAGGCGCTGTCGCTGATGGGCTGCTGGGCGCTTCTGACCCTCGTTCTGCCGACGCTGGCTCAGGCCGTGCTGGCGCGGGCTGTGCCTGTGCATCAGGGGGTGGACTTGATGCTGGCGCAGCGTCAGGCCGTGCATGGCGCCTGGGATCTGCCGCGCGAGGCCACCCTGGCGCAGTTCTTCCGCAGCCACCCCGAGTGGCGGCAGACGGCGCCCTTGCCGGCGGGATTCCATTGGAAGTGGTACTACGCCTTCCAGCAGCTGGGCGACGAGCGTGTGGCGCCCCAAGTGGCGGACTACCGCCAGGGCCTGATCGCGCGGCAGGCCTGGACCGAGCGCCTGGGATGGCTCTTGCCCGGCGTGGGGGTTCAGGCTGCGCTGCACCGTCAGGCCGAGACCGACCTGCGCGCCCAGTTGGCCTATCAGGACGCGGTGGCTGAGTTCCATGCCCGGCTGCGCGCCTTCTACTACCCCTTCCTGTTTCAGGAGCGGCGCTTCACACCCGAGGACTTTGCGGCGCAGCCGGTGTTCCGGTCGCGGCCTGCGGCCTCGTCGTGGCCGGCCGGCTCTCTGCTGGGCCTGGGCTTGATCGCCGGCCTCGCCTTGGTTTTGGCGCTGCGGGCCTTGGGCCGGGTGCGCCCAAACCGGACTTGATCCGGGCGTGTTCAGTGCGCTTTCGGGGTGCCATGGCTGCGGATCTGCAGATGCATGGCCCGCACCGTGTCGGCCGCGCAGAGCCAGGCCTGAGCTTCGCTGAAACCCAGGGCCAGCAGCTCGCCTTCAGGCGTCTCGCGCGCCGGTGCGCGGCAGGAGGCATGCACCTCGTGCACCCCGGTCGCGGCCAGCAAGCCGGCCACGTTGTCGGGCCGAATGCCGCTGCCGGCGAGGATGCGGATGCGGCCCTGGCTTTGGCGGACCAGGGCCGCCAGCTGCGCGGCGCCCGCCGGGGCGGTGGGGGCGCCGCCCGAGGTCAGCACGCGCTGGAAGCCCAGAGCGATGGCGGCCTCCAGCGCGGCGCCGGGTTCGTGCACCAGGTCGAAGGCGCGGTGCAGGGTCAGCTGCAGGCGGCCTGCTGCCGCGCGGATCAGGCGCTCCAGCAGGGCGAGGTCCAGTTGGCGTTCGGGCGTGAGTCCGCCAATGGCCACGCCGGCCAGGCCCAGCTCGGCCGCGCGGGCGATGTCGTGCTGCATCACGCGCGCCTCGGCCTCGCTGTAGACGAAACCACCGCTGCGCGGGCGGATCAGGGCGATCACCGGCAGGCTGCGTCGGGCGGCTTCGGCCATCAAGCCGGCCGAGGGCGTGAGCCCGCCGCAGCCCAGGCTGCTGCAGAGCTCGATGCGATCGGCGCCGCCTTGCTGTGCGGCATCCAGGCCGGCGATGTCATCCACGCAGACTTCCAGCACACAGCTCATGGGCGCACTTCCGGGTGACTGGCCTCGGGCTCGAAGGCCAAGGCGGCGCCGATCAGGCCGGCCTGGTCGTTCAAGACACTGGGTCGCAGCAGGGGCAGGTCTTCCGCGTCGCGCCGCAGGATCTGCTGGCGCACGGCGGCATCGAGTGCTGCGATAAGAGGTGTACAACGGCTCAGCCCGCCGCAAACCGGCACGACGCTGGCGCCTGTGACATTGAGCACCAGGGCCAACGGGCCCGAGAGCAGTTCGATCCAGGCGGCGACCGTGGCGCTGGCCGCGGGCTCCGCGGCTTGCCAGTCGATCAGCAGCTGATGGCTGTTGCGGGGCGCGTCGGCGTTCAGCGCCAGATGCAGGCGTTCCAGGCCGCGCGCGCCGCCCACGGTGTCGAGGCAGCCGATTTGCCCGCAGCCGCAGGCCCAGCGTGGCAGCTCCACGGGCTGGCCGTGGCCGTTCAACAGCGTGGTCTCGCGCAGGATGGGCCCATGGCCCCATTCGCCGCACAGGCCACCCGCGCCCCGCACCAGCTGCCCGCGCACGACCAGGCCACCGCCGACGCCGGTGCCCAGCACGGCGCCGAACACCACCTCATGCCCGGCGCCCACGCCCACCCGGGCTTCGGCCAGGGCGGCGCAATCGGCGTCGTTGTGGGCCTGCACCGGCAGGCCCAGCCGGGCCGTCAGCTCCCGAGCCAAGGCATGGCCGCGCAGCGCGGGCAGGTTGGAGGCCTGAACCTCGCCGCTCACCGGCGAGACCACGCCGGCGATGGCGATGGACAGGGCGCTGTGCGGGCCGGCGTGCGGCGCCACGGCCGCGTGCAAGGCCTCGCAGAAGGCCGACCAGTCCTGTGCCGGTGTGGCCGTCTGCTGCAGCAGCTCGCAGTGGCTGCCGCCGAGGTGGCGGGCGATGCGAATGTGCGAGCCGCCGATATCGGCCACCAGCAGCTCGTGCGGCGGCATGGCGTGGATCGAGCTGGGCGCAGCGGCAGCAGAAGAGGCGGCGGCGGGGAAGGAGGAAAAGGGCTTCAGGCTCATGGATCGGGGCTGTTGCACAGCGGTGCCCGCCGCTTCTGCGGCGCAGAGGAAGAGGGGCCTGGAGCGCAGTCTAGGACCCGCTGCGCGGCCGCGTCCAGGCCGAATCGCCCCATTTCATGCGCTGTCGCAAGACCGCCTCGTTTCGTTTACTAAACAAAACTAAACTGAATCCAAACTGTGAAAGTTTGTTGAAGGCGTCTGTCATCCTTTGTATAAATTTCCCTGGGTGGAATGCACTGCCCAGCGAGAAGTCAGCGGTTTTTGCGTCGTTTAGTAAATCTACAGGGTTCTCCCGAAACTGCGCCGGGCGCACCCTGAAAAACGAACAGCAGCTGCCGATTCCAGGCCCCGGCCTGGCGCGCTGGGCCTTGCATCGAACTAGGAGTTGGAGAGCTCGCGTGCTGGAGTCATTGAGCGCCGGGCTGCCGAAACTTTTTATGCCTTGGGAAGCGAGGCGTGCCGCCGGGCCCGCTGGCGATGTGGATCTCGCTTCCGCCAATCAAACAAAGCCCGCCACAAGGGCACGATCAGGAGACGACAGACCATGACAAGCAAGAACACGCACGAATCTCGACAGCGTCGCTGGGCCTTCACGGCGAAGACGCCGATTGCCTCGGCCGCCATCCTGGCTTTGCTGGCCCTGGCCGGCGGTGCACAGGCGCAAAGCGCCGCGGCCGACAAGCCTGCCGACAAGAAAGCCGAGGCCAAGGCCGCGCCCGCCCAGATGGACACGGTGGTCATCACCGGCTACCGCAGCTCGATCGAGAAGAGCCTTGACCAGAAGCGCAATGCCAATGCCATCGTCGAGGTGGTCAATGCTGAAGACGTGGGCAAGTTCCCCGACAAGAACGTGGCCGACGCGCTGCAGCGCGTGCCCGGCGTGGTGGTGGACCGCAGCGGCGGCGAAGGCAAGAACGTCAGCGTGCGAGGCCTTTCGTCCGAGCTGACCCTGACCCAGCTGAACGGCAACTACATCGCCACGGCCGAGTCCAACGGCGACCCGACCCGCTCCTTCAACTACATGCTGATGCCGGCGAACATGCTGTCCAGCGCCGAGCTGTTCAAGTCGCCCGAAGCGCGGCTGGACGAAGGCGGCGTCGGCGGCACGGTGATCCTGCATACACGCCGCCCGCTGGACATGAAGTCGGGCAGCGGCTTCTTCACCGCCGAGGGCACCTGGGCCGACACCACGCACAAGACCGATGGTCAGTTCTCCGGCCAGTACGCCTGGCACGACGAGGCCAAGCGCTTCGGCGTGCTGGTGGGCGTGACGCAGCAAAAGCGCACCACCCGCACCATGGGTGCCAGCACCGAAAACTGGCAGTGGTACGGCGACAACTACAAGACCCACCCCGCCACCGATGTCAACGGCAAGCCCTCGGGCATGAGCAGTTACTGGTGGGGCCAGTCGGGCTTCTACGACCAGAGCGGCAAGTACTACCAGAACTTCATGATGCCGACCTCGGTCAACCTCAACGTGAAGAGCGAAGAGCGTGAGCGCCAGGGCGGCCAGCTGACCCTGCAGGCCAAGCCCCTCGACCGGCTGACCCTGACCGGCAATTACTTCCGCTTCAACCTGTCGCAGAACTCGCAGACCAACATCCTCAAGGTGCCTGAGTGGAACCTGGCCCGTTACGACGGTGACGGCAACTGGCCCAGCGGCCGCCTGCTGGACAGCCTGACTTTTGATCCCAGCGGCACCATCGTCACCGGCGCCAAGTACAGCGCCCGACCCGGCAAGACCTACTACTGCAGCGAAGCCGCCGCAGCGGCAGGCGGCCAGAAGCCCGGCGGCTGGGGCCCGGACGATTGCACCGTGCCGACGCCGCAGATCACCGGCAGCTACAACCGCGAGAAGGCCTTGTCGCAAACCGCCGACATCGCCGCCGAGTGGAAGGGCGATAGCATCGACGCCAGCTTCAAGCTCGGCCGCACCTGGGCCAAGGGCGGGCCGGACATGCAGTTCACCATGCCCATCAAGCCGCGCCTGCAGAACGCCAACGGCAGCTGGACGATGGGCAACACCGCCAGCGCCTGGAGCCTGGTCGGCACACCGACCATGACTTTCGCGCCCGAGCTGATGGCCAATCTGCAGAAGGGCATTGGCGAGATCGACCTGGGCTCCACCTCCTCGTCCTGGACCAAGAACGGCACCGAGCAGAAGTACGCCCAGGCCGACTTCACCTGGCGCCAGGACAGCGAATGGCTCGACTCCCTGCAGTTCGGCCTCAAGTTCCGCGATGGCGGCACGCGCCGCAGCACCGGCAACAACTACTGGGTCTGCCAGGGCGCCGATCCGGCCAACTACGACAAGCGCTTCCAGAACGGCTGTGATGCCACCGCCTCCAAGTTCCAGTCCTCCTTCCTGTACGGCGATTCGCTCAGCCATCTGGCCGGCGGCCTCAATGCCAGCGCCTTCCCGGCGATTGACTACCCGGCCTATATCGCGCACCTGAACAAGACCTACGGTGCGATGCAGACCCGCCAGGAAGACAACTTCGTCTACAACGTCGGCGAGAAGATTTCGGCGGCCTACCTGCAAGCCAATATCAGCACCGACCGCCTGCGCGGCAATATCGGCCTGCGATTCGTTCGCACCAAGCAGCATGCCGATTCGACCGACCAGGTCGATTACTACAAGGACTACTTCTTCGACGGCCCGGATGGCAACCCCGCGCCCTGCCTGCCCGGCAATCTGCCGGCGGCCGGTGCACCGGCAGGCTCGGGCTGCGTCAGCGGCTTCACCAAGCTGCCGGACAGCAACAGCAACCCGGCCACCGGCCATGTCTCCTCCTTCGTGGTCAGCTCGCTGGACCGCAGCTACACCGATGTGCTGCCCAGCCTCAATCTGGCCTATGACCTGAGCCGGAACCTGCTGCTGCGCGCTGCGGCGTCCAAGGTGGTGGCCCGCCCGAGCTATGGCGATATCGCCACGCCCGGCGGCCTCAAGTCCTACAGCCAGGAGTACGTCAATGACCGTCGCCTGATCGGTGGCGCCGACAAGGTGGGCTGGTTCGGTCAGGGCAGCAACAAGAGCCTGGAGCCCTACAAGGCGACACAGGTCGACCTGGGTCTGGAGTGGTACTTCCACCGCGGCTCGGTGCTGGGTGCCGGCGTGTTCCGCAAGAACGTCAGCAACTTCTCGGTGCCCGTGGTGCGCGATATGGTGATGGACGTGGGCGGCCAGAGCGTCACCGTGCAGAACTACGCCACCAGCGCCGGCGGCCGCGACGCCGTCTCGCAAGGCATCGAGCTGTACGGCCAGCACACCCTGGACTTCGGCCTGGGCTTCCAGTTCAACTACACCTACAACAAGACCAACCAGGCCGAGATCACCCTGGCCGATGGCAAGGTGATCGGCAAGTCGCCCCTGGTCGGCAGCGCCAAGAACCAAGGCAATCTGACGGTGTTCTACGGCAACGACCAGTACCTGCTGCGCGCCTCCTACAACCGCCGCGGTGTGGTGGTCGGTGGCCTGGTCAATGGCTTGAATGTCTACTCGGACCCCTACAGCCAGATCGACCTGAACGCCGCCTACAACGTCAGCAAGGCGCTGAGCCTCACGGCCTCGGTGCTCAACCTGACCAAGCAGGAAGCCCGCTCGCACCTGGGCAATGACACGCAGGATCGTTTCTACGGCAACAGCTACGCCGGGCGCGTTGCCTATGTGGGCTTGACCTACAAGTACTGACGCACCGGCCGATTTGACGATGTTCCTCGACCCCTCGCGCTGACCTCGTGAGGGGATCTCCGGTCGGCATGGGCTGCAACCCAGGCCGACCTTTTTCTTTGTGGGCCCGAGCGTGAGCCGCGCTCGGGCCCGGCAGAAGGGTTCTCCAGCATGAGTGAGAGCAGCAGTCTCGACAAGGACGGCAGCAGCCGCAGCCCATCCCCGACCCACGGCCCCATCCGCCGCGTGGTGGTGGTCGGGGGCGGCAGCGCCGGCTGGATGGCCGCCGCCACCCTGGCCACCTACCTGGGCCGGCAGGCCTCGGTGCGTCTGATCGAATCCGAAGAGATCGGCATCGTCGGCGTGGGCGAGGCCAGCGTGCCGCACATCCGCATGTTCAATGGCCAGATGCTGGGCATCGACGAGGCGGAGTTCGTTCGCCGCACCCAGGGCACCGTCAAGCTCGGCATCGAGTTCCGCGACTGGGCCCGCATGGGTGACCGCTACACCCATGGCTTCGGCGTCATCGGCCGCTCGCGCGGGCCGCTGCCGTTCCACCAGTTCTGGCTCAAGCTGTTCCTGGCCGGCCGCGCCGGGCCGATCGGCGATTACTCGCTGCAGACCGTGATGGCGCCGCAGGGCAAGTTCATCCCGGGCGACTCCAACGCTGCGCCCGACTCGCCCCTGGCGGACATCGCCTACGCCTACCATTTCGACGCCAGCCTCTACGCCCGCTTTCTGCGCGAGATCTCGGAGCGCCGCGGCGTGCAGCGCATCGAAGGCAAGATCGTGCGCGCCCTGCAGCGCACGGGCGACGGCTTCATCGAAGCCGTGCAGCTGGAAAGCGGTGAACGCGTCGAGGGTGATCTCTTCATCGACTGCTCGGGATTTCGCGGCCTGCTGATCGAAGTGACCCTCAAGACCGGCTACACCGACTGGTCGCACTGGTTGCCGTGCGACCGCGCCTTGGCTGTGCCTTGTGAAGGTGTGAGTCCCATAACGCCCTACACCCGCGCCACCGCCCAGGCCGCCGGCTGGCAATGGCGCATCCCGCTGCAGCACCGCATCGGCAATGGCTATGTCTTCTCCAGCCAGCACCTCAGCGAGGACCAGGCCGCCGCCACCCTGATGGCGAATCTCGACGGCAAGCCCCTGGCCGACCCTCGCCTGCTGCGCTTCACCACCGGCATGCGCAAGCAGGTCTGGAACAAGAACGTGATCGCCCTGGGCCTGGCCAGCGGATTCCTGGAGCCACTGGAATCCACCAGCATCTACCTCGTGCAATCGGGCCTCAGCCGTTTGCTGAGCCTGTTCCCCGGCTCTGAGTTCAACCCGCAGCTGGCCGAGCGCTTCAACCGCGAGACTGCCTTCGAGTACGAGCGCGTGCGCGACTTCCTGATCCTGCACTACCACGCGACCGAGCGCGACGATTCCCTGTTCTGGAACGACTGCCGCACCATGTCCGTGCCCGACAGCCTGCGTGAGGCCATGGACCTGTTCCGCGCCGATGGCCGCTACTTCCGTCACGGCGAGGATTTCTTCGCCCTGCCCAGCTGGGTGCAGGTGATGCTGGGCCAGCGCATCCTGCCGCGCAGCTACCACCCCATCGTCGATGACATGCCCGAAGACCGCCTGCGTGCTTTCGTGGAGGGCACGCGCCACATCCTGAGCGACGCCGTGGCCGCCATGCCCACCCACCAGCAGTGGATTGAGCGTTACTGGAGGGCCACATGAAGTTTCAGAACTTGCTTCGTCGCGCAGCCTGTTTCTTGTCCATGCTCTCGCTTGCCTTGCCCGCAGCAGCCGTTGAACTGCTGCCCCTCAGCCAAGCTTGGCAGTTCCGCCTCAGCCCCGCCAGCAGCCAGGCCGCCGCCCATGCCGCAGCCACGGCCTGGCGCCCGGCCCAGGTGCCCGGCACGGTGCACACCGATCTGCTGGCCGCCCAACTGATCCCCGACCCTTTTGTGGCCGCGCCCGAGGCGGCGCTGCAGTGGATAGGCCTGGCCGATTGGGAGTACCGCACGCGCTTTGATGTGCCGCGCGCTCAGCGGGCGCAGGCACGCCAGGAGCTGGTCTTCGAGGGCCTGGACACGTTTGCCGAGGTGCGGCTCAACGGCCAGCCCTTGCTCAAGGCCGACAACGCCTTCCGTCGCTGGCGCGTGCCGGTTCAAAAAGGCCTGCTGCGCGCGCAGGGCAATGAGCTGAGCATCGTCTTCCGCTCGCCGATCAACATGCTCCTGCCCCAGGTGCAGGCCATGCCGGTCAAGCTGGCCGGCAACTACCCCTCGCCCTACGGCGACGAGCCGCCCGATGCTATGACGAGCAATTTCGTCCGCAAGCCGGGCTACCACTACGGCTGGGACTGGGGCCCGCGCTACGTCACTGCCGGCATCAGCCAGCCGGTGACCCTGCGGAGCTGGAACGGCCTGCGCATCGAATCGCTGCAGCTGCTGCAGGATGAAGTCACGGCCGAGCGTGCCCGCTTGCGCGCCATCACCACGCTGGAGCTGGCGCGCGCCGGGCACTATCAGCTGCGCCTCTGGCAGACCGCCCCTGATGGCCGTCGCCAGCTGGCCGCCGAGCAGTGGGGCCAGGCCACGGAGGCCGGCCTGCAGAAAATCGCGCTGCCCCTGCAGGTCGAGCAACCGCGGCGCTGGTTCCCGAACGGCTACGGCGAGCAGGCCCTGTACCGCTACGAGCTGGAGGTCTGGCAAGCCGGCCGGCGCGTCGATGCGCTGAGCCAGCGCACCGGCCTGCGCAGCGTGGTCTTGAAGCGCGAGCCCGACGCGCAAGGCCGCGGCTTCCACTTCGAGGTCAACGGCATCCCCGTCTTCGCCAAGGGTGCCAATTCCATTCCGTTCGACATGTTCTCGCCGCGCGTCAGCTCCGCGCAGCTGCGCCGGGTGATGGTTTCGGCGCGCGAGGCGAACATGAACATGATCCGCAGCTGGGGCGGCGGCTACTACGAGAGCGAAGCCTTCTTCGACCTGGCCGACGAGCTGGGCCTGATGATCTGGCAGGACTTCATGTTCGGCGGCGGCATGCAGCCGGCCTACGATCCGGCCTTCCGCGCCAATGTGGTGGTCGAGGCGCGCGAGCAGGTGCAGCGCCTGCGCCACCACCCCAGCCTGGTGCTCTGGTGCGGCAACAACGAGCAGGAAATCGCCTGGAAATATTGGGGCCATGGCCGCGATATGAAGGCGGCCGACCCGGCCCTTGCCGAGCGCGTCTGGCAGGGCTATGTGCAGCTCTTCGGCCGTGACTTGCGCCAGGTGGTGGCGGAGGAGGGCGGTGGCATCGCCTACTGGTCCAGCTCGCCGGGTGATGACCTGGCCGAGGTGGCCAACATGCCCGCCAGCGGCGATATGCACTACTGGGAGGTCTGGGGCAACCCGGCCCACCCGGTCAGCAAGTACCTGGAGATCACACCGCGCTTCATGTCCGAGTACGGACTGCAGGCCTGGCCGGTGCAGGCCACCGTGGATGCGTTTGCACCGCGCAGTGCGCAGGGCATCCACGCGCCGCTGATCACCGCGCACCAGAAATTCATGGCCGGCCAAGGCAATGAGCGGCTGCTGAAATACATCCGCGAGGAGTTCGGCGAGCCGCGCGATTTTGGCGACTTCATCTACCGCAGCCAGCTGATGCAGGCCGAGGGCATCCAGCTCGCCGCCCTGCACCACCGCGCCAGCCGGCCCTTCACCATGGGCTCGCTGTACTGGCAGCTCAACGATGTCTGGCCCGGCGCGTCCTGGTCCAGCATCGACCATGTCGGCCGCTGGAAGGCCTTGCACTTCCAGGCCCGGCGCTTCTTCGCGCCGGTGGCGGTGGCCGCACTCCGTGAGGCTTCGGGCCAGACCCGGCTCCATGTGATCAATGACCGCGCCGAGGCCCGCCGCGGCGAGGTCCGCCTTCGCGTGATGACGCTGCAAGGCCGCACCCTGCGCGAGGAGCGCCAGGCGCTGGCCTTGGCCCCGCTCTCGTCCCAGCTGCTCACGCGTTATGCCGATGCCGATCTGCTCGGCGATGCCGACCCAGCCGCCGCCGTGGCCGTGTTCGAGCTGCAGCTCGAGGGCGAGCCACCATCGCGCAGCGTGGTGTACTTCAAGCCCGCGAAAGATCTGGCCTGGCCACAAGCCTCGGCCGTGCAGGCCCAGGTCGAGCGCGTGGGCGGCGAGCTGCAGCTGCATGTGCAAGCGCGCAGTCTGGCGCGTGGCGTCTGGGTCGAGTTCGAGGGCCTGGATGTGGACGTGGCGGACAACGCTTTGACGCTGCTGCCCGGCGAGTCGCTGCGTCTCAAGCTCAAGTTCAGCGGAAACGGCAAGGCCACCGTGGATGACTTGCAGCGCGCCCTGCGCCTGCGTGTGCTGGGGAGTGCGGCGCTGTGATGAGCTTTTGGAGCCCTCGGTGCACCACGGCATGGCTGTTCGCTGTGTTCGCCGTGCTCGCACCGCTGCCTGCCGAGGCGGTCCCGCGCAGCCTCGGCCCGGTCACGCAGTCCAGCCCGCGCGAGGACGGCGTGGACCTGCGCCTGGCGCGCGGCGCCCGGGCCCGCATCAGCTTCGTCACGCCCGAGGTGCTGCGCGTGCGCATCAGCCCCAGCGGCGCGCCTTTCGAGCCCGACACGGCCAGCTACGCGCTGACTGAATCGCCGCCGCAGGCCAAGGCGGAGCTGCGCCGCATTGGCCCGCAGTTGCTGGAGCTGCGCTCGGCCAGCGGCACGCGGGTGCAGATCCGCCGTGCCCCTGAGCTGCAGCTGAGCGTGTTCGACAGCGCCGGCCGCCTGATCAGCGCCGATGATCCGGCCCGGCCCATCGTCTTCGATCCGCAAGAGGGCAGCGTCGAGGCCACCAAGCGCCGCGACGACTACGAGCTCTACTACGGCTTCGGCGAGAAAGCCCTGCCGCTCTCGCGCCACCAGCAGCATCTGGTGATGTGGAACGCCGACGTGCCCGACTACGCGCCCGGCCACGACCCGTCCTACCAGGCCATCCCCTTCTTCATCGCCCTGCACCAGGGCCTGAGCCACGGCGTCTTTCTCAACAACAGCAGCCGCAGCTGGTTCGACATGGGCAAGACCGAGCCGCAGCGCTGGCGCTTCGGTGCGGCGCGTGGCGAGCTGGACTACTTCGTCTTCACCGGCGGCCCGGAGCGCAGCCCGGCCCGGGTGCTGCAGGACTACACCGCGCTCACAGGCCGCGGCCCGCTGCCTCCCGTCTGGGCCCTGGGCTATCAGCAGTCGCGCTGGTCCTACAAGACGCAGGATGAAGTTCTGAGCGTGGCGCGGGAGTTCCGCCAGCGCCAGATCCCGGCCGATGTGCTCTACCTCGACATCGATCACATGGACGGCTTCCGCGTCTTCACCTGGAACCCGAGCAGCTTCCCGCAGCCGCGCGAGATGCTGGGTCAGCTGCATGCGCAGGGCTTCCGCGCCGTCACCATCGTCGACCCCGGCATCAAGCGCGACGAAGGCTTTGCCATCTACCGCAGCGGCCGGGAGGCCGGCGTGTTCATGCGCGGCGCTGATGGCAATGAGCTGCATGCCAAGGTCTGGCCCGGCATCTGTGCCTTCCCGGATTTCACCTCGCCGGCTGCGCGCGACTGGTTCGGCCAGCTCTACGCCGCGCCCCTGGAGCTGGGCGTCGATGGCTTCTGGAACGATATGAACGAGCCGGGCGTGTTCGCGCCCGATGGCTTCAACAAGCCCGAGATCTCGCTCGGCCCGCAAAAGACCCTGCCGCTGGATGCGCGCCATGCCGGCGACGGCCGGCCCGGTGATCATGCGCGTTATCACAATGTCTACGGCCTGCAGATGGCCCGCGCCAGCTTCGAGGGTCTGCGCCGCCTGCGGCCCGAGCAGCGGCCCATGGTGCTGACGCGCGCGGGCGCGGCCGGTGTGCAGCGCTATGCAGCGGTGTGGACGGGCGACAACTCACCCACCTGGACGCATCTGGCGCTCACCATCCCCATGCTGAGCAATCTGTCCATCTCGGGCGTGCCATTCGTGGGCGCCGATGTCGGCGGCTTCATGGGCAGCCCCAGCGCCGAGCTGCACAGCCGCTGGCTGCAGGCGGCCGTGCTCACGCCCTTTTTCCGCACGCATTCCAACGATGTCTCGGCGCCGCGCGAGCCCTGGGCTTTTGGCCCCGAGTTCGAGCGCATCAACCGCGCCACCATCGAGCTGCGCTACCGCCTGCTGCCCTACCTCTACAGCCTCTTTGAGGAGAACGAGCGGAGCGGCCTGCCGCCGCTGCGGCCGCTGTGGTTCAACTTCCCGCGCGATGTGCGCGCCAGCCTGGTGGACGACCAGTTCCTGCTCGGCCGCGACCTGCTCGTGGCACCGGTGCTGCGCGAGGGCGAGCGCCAGCGCCGCGTCTACTTCCCCGCCGGCGAAGCCTGGCTGGACTGGTGGACCGGCCGCCGCTTCGAAGGCGGCAGCGAGGCCACCGTGGCCGCGCCACTGGACCGCCTGCCCTTGTTCATCCGCGTGGGCGCCGCCGTGCCCACGCAAGCGCCGCTGCAGCACACGGGCGAGATGCGCGCCGCGCTGCTGACCCTGACCGTGGCCTGGGGCGGCAGCGGCCACAGCGAGGTGTTCCAAGATTCAGGCGAGGGCTATGGCTATCGCCAGGGTGCGGCACGCCGCATCGGTATCCGTCAGGATGGCCAGGGGCTGATGCTGGAGCTTGATCTGCCCCCGAACGCCGGATTTCAGCGGCTGGCGCGGCTGGAGATTCTGGGCTTGGATCGTGCATCGCCCTGGCGATTCGACGGCCAGCCGCTGCCGGCTCAGAAGGACGAGACCGGCCGGCTGCGCCTGGAGCTGCCCGCCGCGGCAGACGAGGGCCTGCACCAGCTGCGGCTGGCACACTGAGGCGACCGGCCGACGGCCAAGAGCAAGAAGACGACACGAGTGAGGATAAGGATGCGCACGACACGCCCGATGTTCAACAAAGCCCACCTGGCCGGCGTTCTGCTGGCCACCCTGGCCACCCTGGCGCCCAGCCTGGCACTGGCCGCGCCCACCGAGGGCTGGAAGCTGCGCTATCAGCGCAGCTACAACGGCAAGCCGGTCGAGGGCCAGGACCCGATCTGGGTGTTCGCCGCCAAGGGCGAGGCCTTGATCAGCTCCGAGGCCATCCTGGCCGGCAAGGCCGGCTTTCCCTTTGAGCAGCAGTTCATCAAGCCCGCCGCACAAGAGCTGCTGCAGCTGGCCCGCCTGAGCCCAGGGGAGGGCATCGCCACCCTGGACCGCGAATCGCTGCCCAAGCAAAGCTACGAGTTCAGCGAAGAGACGCGCACCATCCTCGGCTACCGCTGCAAAAAGGCCAAGACGGTGGTGAACTCCAACACCATCGAGCTTTGGTACACGACCGAGCTGCCCGCGGCCGGCGCGCCCACCGTGCTGGGCCACCAGCTGGGCCTGGTGCTGGAGCTGGTGCGCAATGGCAACTTCGTCATCAGCGCCACGCAGATCGAGCCCTTCCAGGGCCTGGATCTGGCGGAGATGGCCCAGGGTGGGAAGGCTGAAGCGCCGTCCCTGCTCGACGGCCTCAGCTACAAAGACCGCGTCTGGCGCAGCCGCTTCACCACGATCCCGGTGTTCCAGGACCAGATCGTCAACTTCGCGGGCGAGGACCGCGAGCCACGCGAGGGCGTGACCCGTTATGCCAATGGCACGGTCGTGCTCAAGATCGTGCAGCTGCCCGAGATCGCGCCGGGCAGCCAGGTGTTTGTGGACCTGCTGGCCCGCTCCAACGGCGATGCCTACGACCGCACCGGCTCGGTCTTCGTGATCCCGCTGGGCACTGCGAAGGAAGTAGAGAAAGGAAAGAAGAAGGCCACGCGCAACTTCCTGGACGGCCTGCAGCGCGGCGTGGCCGCCTTGCCGGCCTACCAAAACGGCAATGGCCGGACCTACCGCGGCGTGGTCGCCACCGAGGACTACGCGCCCCTGATCGAGCTGATGCGTTTCTTCACGCCCTTTGGCGTCAAGCACTACAACCACCTGCAGCTCAAGGGCAAGACCTGGCACGAGGCCGCGCCCTACCGCATGGACATCACCGATCTGGCACAGCGCCTCTCGGGCCAGCAACTGGCCCTGGGCGTGTTCATCGGCAACTACGACAAGGGCGGCCACAAGCTGGATCTCAACCTCACCATCCACCCCAGCGATGCCGCCACCGCCATGTTCTCCAAGCCGGTGAGCCCGAGTACAGGTGCAGCGGCTGTTGCCGCATCGGCTCCACGCCTGATCCCGCTGTTCAACACCACCAATGTGATGGAGATGGCCGAGCAGGACTACGCCACCATGTTCGACAAGCCCAAGGGCCTGGAGGTGGATTTCACCCTCGACCGCCCGCTCAAGAACGCCCGCCTGCGCTACATCAGCACCGGCCACGGCGGGTGGACCAATGGTGACGAGTTCGTGCCCAAGAAGAACACCATCTTGCTCAACGGCAAAGAGGTGTTTGCCTTCGTCCCCTGGCGCCAGGACTGCGGCGCTTTCCGCCTCTTCAACCCGGCTTCAGGCAACTTCAACGACGGCCTCTCGTCCTCCGACATCAGCCGCTCCAACTGGTGCCCCGGCACGGCGACCAACCCGATCTACATCGACCTCGGTAACTTGAAAGCCGGACGGCACCGGATGACGGTGCGGATTCCGCAAGGGCCGCGCGAGGGGACGAGCTTCAGTTCGTGGAATGTGTCGGGGGTGTTGGTGGGGGAGTAGGGGTGATGAGAAATCAGTGATTAAGGACGATCACGCCATAACGTCAGGTTTCCCCCTATCGCGATCGGCGTCTCCTGATCCAGAATGCCCGAAAAATCAATAGCGAGCAGGGAGATCTTGTGGCTTCATTTAGTGTTCATTTTGACGGTGGGATCACTGACGAGCATCGCGTGAGCGTCCGTGTTCTCGGCAACACCTATCAACACATGCAGAGGGCCATTGACCGGGCCTATCTCGTCGAGAAGTACGGGGCGGTTGAGAAGTACGAGCGCTTGACCAGCGCCGAGTATCGAGATACTGAGTTCCTCGCCTTGTATCCGCGAGAAGGCGGCATTTATCTGGATGCCATTAAAGCCGGTGCTGATCGTGTCATTGATCGCATTTACGCTGCAACAAGCATGATTTTTCAAGGCGCAGTTGATCGCGCATTTGTACAGCATCAATCGATCGCTCAGCAGTTGGTTGAAAGCCGACAGTACGCTTTTCAAATGGGTGATCGAGCGCGTGCGTTCTCAGATGTATTGGAAAATCCGCCTGCCGCTTGGTCCGATGCCTATTCCAATCGTTCCATCGTGAAAGAAGTGGACCAGCTTGTCGGGCAAATTAATCGACCTGGCTTAGCGCAAAGTACTGTCGAACTGACATTTTTTGGGTCAAGACCACAGCTGCCCTTGGTTTTTACACCGGCAATTGCAACGAGTTTTCACAAGATTGCTGCTGACCGTGAGCTCGGACCTCCAATGATTGTTCGTGCGCGAATTCGACTTCTTGATGCCGGCAATCGCTCTACGAGACCGAATGCGAAGCTTCTCAATCTTGATACTCAGAAGGAAGTGACCTTAAAGCTATCAGATGAAGCAGACTTTGCGGCGTTGCACCGGTATCACACAGGCGAGGCGGAGGTGAGGATTCATGTGTGCCCTATTCTTGAGGCAAGAGGATTTGATCTGCGTGGTGGTGACTTAATGTTTCTTCGTGTGGCATAGACCATGTCTGCGTGGGAGGATATTAGTTCAACGTATGCGGAAGCTGCGACAAAGGCGCTTCCGTTGCATCGACTTGCCATTTTTGCAGCTGGTTTTTTAGCCTCTCTTGCTGCCCAGCACCAGACTCACTTGAGTATTCTGGAAACAATTTCGGTCATCCCAATCTCGGATTTCGTCGCATTGGACAAAGGTGTTTTGTCACTGGCCACTGCTGCGAATGTGTTGTGGGCCATTGGTGCGACGTTCGGTGGGGTGACCTTATCAAAGATGATGACCAGACTTGCCTATAAATTGGTGGATCAGGCGACCGGTGCTAGCAGGAAGGCTTTGCAGCTTGACAGTGCAAAGTTTTCCGGACTTTCAATTGACGAACGAAAGACAGCGTTGGATCTGATTGAGTCGAGTCTTGTGGAGCCTCGTGCGAGATTGAGAGCAATGGTCGGGGCTAATGAACTGCTCGTTGGAATCGTCCTTGTTTTTGCCGTTGGATCGTATTGGGGTAATTTAGTGGACATAGGGCTTGCGGCGTTGGGCTTGACAGTCGCTACTGTCTCGCACCTGGTAGCAATTCATGAGTTCCTGAATCACTACTACGGACCGGCTTTGGTCAAGGCTCACTTGCAAGGTAAGCCGTTGCCGAATATTGCCAGTGTTGGCTAGCGTTAGAGCTTTAGGTTTTCCGCTAGGTCCATTTTGTTCATCAGGAAAGCCAAGTTTGGTGCTCCGCTGTATCTGCTAGCAAGTTGTCCTGTTAACTGCAAGACATCGCTGGCATATCTTCGGTCGATTGAATCAATCGTAGTGTCGTTTGAAATGTTCTCAAGTCGCTGGCGGCGAATCGCGCGCCGCGTTTCGTTGGGGTCTGCCGCGCTCATGTACGCCTCAATCGCCAGTGATGCATGAGCACTTAGCGAGTTTGAACCAGGCAAGTTGCGGAGCCAGCTCATCAACTCTTCGGTTGAAGCGGTTTCCGCCCTGATTTGCGAGTACAGCAGAGTATTGATTGATCGGACCACAATTAGTGTGGCGACAAGAATAGGATGCAAGTAATGGTTGGCGGGGGTTTGCTCCATGACCAGCGCCAGCCTTGAAATGCATTGCTCCTGTGTTCGAAGAGAAAGCTGAGTCGCTTTGGCTAGGTGGCAAAATGCATCGATAAAATTGGATCTGTCGCCTCGCAACTCTCCTTGCCGTTGGCTAAAGCTGGAATCCAGAGAGGAGCGTTTGAACAAATTTTGAATAAATGGCTTGCCTGAGACTTGAGGTACTTGGAATTCAAGATCTATGAACCGCCTGAGATACTCTCGGGAATTGATGCCCGTGCCATAGACCGATGATGTGCTGACCTCTAGCTGAGATTTGTCGATCGACAGTACGAATATGATGTTTGGGACGTCGAAAAGATGCTTTATCCGTTCCAATAGTTCTATTGAGAAACTTGGTCGGCAGCGATCTAGCTCATCGATGAAGAAGATCAAGTTCTTTGTCGCATCACTATTCCTCAGTTCGCTGACAGCGGCTTCTAGTTCTTGTCGGAACTTGTTGAGGTATTCTCCCTCTTTGGTAACGAGGTCGAATAATTCCGACGTCGCGTCGCCGGATCCCTGTGCGAGCGCCGCTTCAAACTCTTTGTCAAGATCTAGTGCTCCAAGCGTCGAGGCCTTAACCGCGGCAATCAGCCCGCGCTTGCCAACCAGCATTGAGATGTTCTTCAGTGTATTTAGACGCTTTTGGGCTACCGGGCTCTTATGTTTTTCAAGCAGATCGATTTTGGATACCAGCGCCACAAGTGGTTCGCTTGTGTAGTCCACAGTCCAAGCGTTGAAGTAGATGCAGCGATGTTGCTTTTTCTCTAGGCTGGCTTGCAGCATCTTCACGAGTGTTGTCTTGCCTGTGCCCCAAGGAGAGTCAAGTGCCAGCACCAGCGGACCTTCAGCCTTGGTGATAACCCCTTCGAGGAACTCTACGAGCGGCTTTCGCTCAAGTGCATCGTTGGCAAATGGGTTCTCGGGGTCGATCTCAAGAGTGTCGGATCGGAACTTCATGGCATCTTGCCTAGTGTGGATTTCTCGCTTTATAGCTGCAAATTTGAGGGTTTCAGGTTTTGCTCAAGACCGCTAGCAAGGCGTCGAGGGGCAGGCCTCATATCTCAAGGCAAAACCCGACCCTCGGCGATCTTTACCCCGCCCGAACCCGGTACTCACCCGGTGTCATCCCGAAACGCGCCCGGAAGCTCCGGCTCAGATGGGGCTGGTCGAAGAAGCCGCAGTCCAGCGCCACCTCGCTGAGGCTGAGGCGGCTGTGTGCCAGCAGCTTGGCGGCGCGCTGCAGGCGGTGCTGGCGCGCGAAGTCGCCGGGTGAGCAGCGGAAGTGGCTGCGGAAGGCGCGTGCCAGATAGACGGGGTGCAGGCCCAGTTCCTGCGCCAGCTTGCACAGGCCTTGGTTGCCGACGGTGTACTGGCTGTCATCCCGCAAGGCATCTCGGCACTGCAGCAGCCAGGGCGGCGGGCGGCCGTGCTGGCGTTCCTGGTCGCCGGCCACTGCTGCGGTCAGCTCGGCCGCCAGGCTGTCGAGGTCCAGCGCTTCACTGTCGAGGCTTTGAGCCAGGCGGAGCGCTCGGGCCAGCAGCTGCCGCGCCACCGGTCCGGACAAGGCCACAGGCTCGGGCGGTAAGACCATGGCCTGGCTCAGCGAGCCCCAGAGGCCAAAGCCCAGGTCCAGCGAGATGAAGCGTGCCTCGGCCAGCGGCTGCGAGGCGGCAAAGCAATCGGCGTGCACGGTGCCCGGCGGGTTGAACACCAGCAGGGGTTCGCTTTCGTCAGTGGCTCCGTGCGCCGTGCTGGCATAGCGCCCGCGCGCCACCAGCACGAACTGGGGCTCGATGTGGCAATGCTCGGGCACCTCATGCGCGGCCAACGAGGGCACGCAGTGGCTGAGCGCCAGGTCGTGGGCGTGCAGGGCGTTCAAACGGTGGCCGATGGGCTGGGGCAAAGGCATGCGGGACAGTATGTCAGCGGCGTTCAACTGGCCCAAAAGCCATGGGGTCGCCCTGGCAGCAAGCGATCAAGAATGCAAACGAGCAAGCAATCAGGCAAGCCAAAAGGTTGCGTGCGTACAAGCCAAGGCTCCAGGGCCCTTGCTAGGCTGGTCGCCCAAGTCCAACGCCCTGGAGCTCCGTGTGAAGCGACCTGTCCACCTTGCCGTGCTGTCGGCCCTGTCCGGCCTCTTGTTGTTGTCCAGCGCGGGAGGGGCCTCCGCGCAGACGCCATCCCTGCAAGCGGCCGATGCCGCAGTGCGGGCCGGCCAGTTCCAGGCGATCACCAGCATCGTGATCGCTCGCAAGGATCAGCTGATCTTCGAGGCCTATTTCGACCCGGAGGGGCGCGAGGCGCTGCGCAACACGCGCTCGGTCACCAAGTCGGTGGCGGGCATGTTGCTGGGCCTGGCCATTGCCGATGGGCATGTGGCCAGTGTCAAGGCCAGCGTGCTGGAGCACCTGCCGCGCCAGGCCGAACACGGGCGCCGCGAGCCCCGCAAGGCGGCCATCAGCTTCGAGGACCTGATCACCATGAGCGGGCCGCTGGAGTGCAATGACTGGAACGAATGGTCGCGCGGCAATGAGGAGCGCATGTACCTGGTTGAAGACTGGGTGGGCTTCTTCTGGGAGCTGCCGATGCGCGGTTTTCCGGCCTGGGCCACCGCGCCCAAGGACTCGCCGCATGGCCGCGCCTTCAGCTACTGCACGGCCGGCGTCAGCACCGTGGGCGCGGCCTTGAGCGCGGCGGTGCGCGAGCCCCTGGCGCAGTACGCGCAGCGCCGCCTGTTCGAGCCGCTGGGCATCACGGCGGCCCAATGGCAGTTCTTGCCGGCCGTGCCGCGGCAGCAACAATCCGGCCCGCCGATCCCGCAAGTCGGTGGCGGGCTGGGCTTGCGCAGCCTCGATCTGCTCAAGCTCGGCCAGCTCTACCGAGATGGCGGCCGTTGGCAAGGCCGGCAGCTGCTGCCCGCCGCCTGGGTGGCGGCCTCGCTGAGCCCGCAGGCGCGCATGGACGATGGCACGGACTACGGCTACCTGTTTTGGGGCCATCAGTTCCAGGTAGACGAGCGCCGCATCCGCAGCTGGGCCATGAACGGCGCCGGCGGCAACACGGTGCAGATCATTCCCGAGCTGGACGCCGTCATCGTGATCACCAGCAGCAACTACCAGGTGCGCAATGCGCCGAAGCTGACGATGGATCTGCTGGCCAAGCACTTGCTGCCGGCCTTGCTGGCGAACTGATGGAGGGATCGGGGGGGGGCTTTGAGCCGCCAAGGCCTGGCGCGCCAGCGCGAGAGGGTCAGGTCTTGCTCATGCCAGGGCTTGAAGCGGGAGGCCTGACGCTGGGCAAGGCGTGGTGACGCCGAGCTTGCGAGCCTGATCCCGGAGGGGGCTTCGGCCGGCCTTCACACCTTGGCGAGAAAGGCTGCCGCGTCACCCGCTTCACAGGGCCAGTCGGCGAAGACCCCGACCAGATTGCATTCCACGCAGTGGCAGCCGATGTAGTACCAGCGAACCTTGTGGCTGCCCTCGACCACGGAGACGCCGGACATCAGCTCGAAGACCTCGTTCTCGCACACGCACTCATGCGTTTCGGGTTCCGCGCCTTCCAGATGGTCGGCGCTGTCGCCCATCAGATGCTCCTGGCCGCAGTCGGTGCAGGTGCGGATGGCCACGCCGGCTTCTTCATCGCTCTGCAGCGCGAAAGTGCGGCAGCCGCAGTCGCATTTAGACGCGGCGAAACGAGTGGCCTCGTGGCGGTTCGCGACGCTGTAGCTGCGCAGCTCGGCCTGGGTGTCGCCCGAGGTCGTGCCGTACCAGAACTCGCCTTTTTTCGTCAGTGCCATGGATGCGGCTCCGTTCTTCTAGCTGTTTGTTTTTCATGCATTCAAGTTGGGCTGCCCGCCAGCCCTGACGCCAAGCGCGCCCCGATGGGCAGGATTTTGCCTGGAGGCCTGACGGGCGTCGTCCAGGGCTGGGGTCGGGGCGGGCGGGCCCCGAGGACCTCTCAGCTACTTCACACGGTAGGCATCGAGATCACGCAGGCGCCCGATTTCCTGCCAAAAGGATTCAGCCGTCGAGCGCCGGATGGGGTCCAGGTCGGGCCGTATCGCGATGTAGAAATCCTGGGTGTGCAGCGGGGCTCGCAGCGCTTCCAGCTTGGACGACTCCAGCTCCACCGGCTTTGAATTGGCCAGGTAGGCCTGCAGCGAATACCGGGGCACGACGGCCAGATGGGTACGTCCGGCGACGAGCTTGTTCAGCGCCTGCTCGTAGGTGGATGCGCCGTCATCGACCCTGGCACCGACCGCAGTCAGGCGTTCCATCAGGAATGACACGCCGCGCCGCACACCGATCACGGGCTGAGCCTCGGGCGAGAACTCCCGGCCGTCCCAGTCGAAGCTGGTTCCGGCTCGTCGCACCAGGACGTACTCAATGGTCATGGCGCGGCGCGATCGATCAATTTGACGGTCGGCCAGGCGGGGAAAGGCGAAGGATTCGGTGTGCACCGAGATCGGGGCGGCAAACATGCCGTCGATCGCGCCCTTCAACAGCAGGGCTCGGCATCTTGGCTGGGGCAAGCGCTCGAATTCAATCTGGAGGCTGGCGCCTTTGGCGGCGTCACGAAGCAGCCGCTCCGTCAAGCCAGGCTTGCTCTCGTCTCCGTTGAAAAACGGCGGCAGCGGTACATCGACCACACAGATGCGCAGGACCTCATCGGGTGCCGCCACCGCGAGCCCTGGGGCCAGGCAAGAGAGCACAAGGGCGATGAGGCGGGGTGCAAGCCGCCTCAAGCATCTTTCCCCCGGGGGCCATTGCAACTTCATGCGCATCCGAGCTTCTCCGGTACGTTGACCGCCTCCCCGAATGTACCCGGTGTCGCCGCGAGCGAATGAAGGCACTCGGGCACGCTCCAGGGACCTTGGCGCTTGGACCCAGCGTCCCCGGCGAATGAATGTTCCCAGCCCGCAGCCGCTGTTCGTGGTCAGAGGCAGGCGGTGCGGGCTTCGCTGGAAGCCCAGCGCTCACGCCGCCTTTTCATGCGCTGGCGTTGCCCCGTGCCTTCCAAACGCGCCTGTCGCATCGCCAAGCTTCGCGCTTGTTTAGTAAACCGCGCTAAAAACACCTGTCTTCCGTCGCTTTGGTTGACGCTCAAAAAAGCGCTGGATATAAACATCACCCATGAACAAAGCCGGGTGAAGTGCCTTCGCCCGCGCCTTGCAAGCGCACGATGATGCGTTTATTAAACCCAAGACCGAGAACACCGGAGACACCGTGTTGCTGCTGAAGATGATTTCAGAATCGCCGCTGCTGGGCTTGTTGCGCATTCGCGCAGCGCCGATCGGCGCGCCGTCTTGCCTGCTCCGGCAACCCGGAGTGCCGGCATGAGCGGAAACGGCAGCGGGGTCACCATCCGCGACATCGCTGAGGCCACAGGGCTGTCGATCGGCACCGTGTCGCGGGCGCTGAAGAACCAGGCCGGCATGACCGAGGTGACGCGCAACAAGGTGCGCGAGGCGGCGCAGCGGCTCGGCTATGACCTCTCGCAGCTGAAGAAGGGGCGCATCCGGCGCATCGCCTTCCTGCTGCACAGCCAGCACAACACGCTGGCCTCAAGCCCTTTCTTCTCGCCGGTGCTGCATGGTGCCGAGGCGGCCTGCCGGCGCGAGGGGATTGCGCTGTCCTTCATCGTCGTGGGCCCGGCGGAGCCGGTGCTGGAACAGGTGCGGGTGCATGCGCCCGATGCGATTCTGTGCGCCGGCTTCTTCGAGCCCGAGGTGTTGAGCGCGCTGATGCTGACGGGTAAGCCCATGGTGCTGGTGGACATGAACCGGCGCGGCATGTCTTCGATCAATCCGGACAATGTGCTGGGCGGCTACCTGGCCACGCGCCACCTGCTGCGCAATGGCAAGCGGCGCATCGCCATGCTCTCGGGCTCACCCGCGCACTACAGCATCCAGCAGCGCATCCGTGGCTTTCGCCGGGCGCTGTTCGAGGCCAAGGTGCATGCCGACCCCGAGCTCGAAGTCATCGTGCCCACCATGGGCGAGGGCGACGAGGGCGTGATGGAGGCCATGCGCAGCCTGCTGGCCCTGCCCAAGCGGCCCGACGCCGTGTTTTGCTACAACGACAGCACCGCCCTGGTGGCGATGAAGACCTGCGTCAACGAAGGCTTGAAGATTCCCTACGACATCATGGTTGTCGGCTTCGACGACATCAGCAGCGCGGCCGTGGCCGTGCCGCCGCTGAGCACGGTGCATGTGGACAAGGAGGCGCTGGGTGCCTCGGGCGTGGAGCTCTTGCTGCGCCTCAAACCCGATGAGCCCCCCGCCGAACTGGTTCTGCCGGTCGAGATGATCGTGCGTGAAAGCAGCAGTGACGATTGATTCATTCATGGACACATTCCCAAGCATGCAAGGCATGGCCATGAAGCGATCGACACCCGCCTCACGCCTCTAACTTTTCAATTCACCACCATGTCCAATCTCCCCGACTTTCGCTCTCGGGCGGTGCTGCTCGCCCATGCGCAGCACAGCATGAGCTTCTACCACCCGCGCTGCATCGACTGGAGCGGTGGCATGTACCACTTCTTCAAGGACGACGGCAGTGTCTACGACTCAGAGCAGCGCCATCTGGTCAGCAGCACGCGCTTTGTCTTCACCTACGCCATGGCCTACCGCCATTTCGGCCAGCCGGAGTACCTGGACGGCCTGCGTCATGCGCTGAAGTTCCTGCGCGAGGCGCACCGCGACACCGAGTTCGGCGGCTACAGCTGGCTGCTGCGCTGCCACAGTGGCGGCCGTGAAGTTCTGGACGGCACCCAGCATGCCTACGGCCAGGCCTTTGTGCTGCTGGCCTACTCGCATGCGCTGATGGCCGGGCTGGACGAGGCGCGGCCCTGGGTGGCCGAGACCTTCGAGCTGATGGAGCGCAGCTTCTGGGAGCCCGAGGCCGGCCTCTACGCCGACGAAGCCAGCCGCGACTGGCGCGAGCGCGGCAGCTACCGCGGCCAGAACGCGAACATGCATGCCTGCGAAGCGCTGCTGGCCGCCTACCGTGCCACGGGCGAAACGCGTTATCTGGAGCGCGCCTACACCGTGGCCTTCAACATCACCCAGCGCCAGGCCGAGCGCTGCGGCGGCCTGATCTGGGAACACTACGACAGCAACTGGCAGCCCGACTGGCAGTTCAACATCCATGACCCGGCCAATCTGTTCCGCCCCTGGGGCTACCAGCCCGGCCATTTCACCGAATGGGCCAAGCTGCTGCTGCAGCTGGAGTCGCTGGGCGGCGCCCTGGCGCGCGACCTGAGCTGGGCCCTGCCCACGGCCGAGCGCCTGTTCAAGGTGGCGGTGGAGAAGGGCTGGCATGCCGAGCATGGCGGCCTGTGCTATTCCATCTCGCCCGAGCTGAACATCTGCGACGCGGACAAGTACTTCTGGGTGCAGGCCGAGAGCGCGGCCGCCGCCGCCATGCTGGCCCAGCGCACCAAGCACCCCTTCTACTGGGACTGGTACGAGCGCCTCTGGGCCTACAGCTGGACGCATTTTGTCGACCACGAGCATGGCGCCTGGTGGCGCATCCTCGATGCGCAGAACCGCAAGTACAGCGACGAGAAGAGCCCGGCCGGCAAGGTGGACTATCACACCATGGGCGCCTGCTACGACATCGTGGCGGTGCTGGATGCCGCTGAGGCGGTCGATGCGGCCGGAGGGCGAGGCCATGCATGACGCTCCGCTGATGCTCTGCGCCGGCGAGGCGCTGACCGACATGATCCACCAGGGCGGGGCGCAGTGGCTGGCCCGTGTGGGCGGCTCCACCTGGAATGTGGCGCGTGCGCTGGCCGCGCTGGGCGAGCGCACGGCGTTTGCCGGAGCCGTCAGTGCCGACCGCTTTGGCGATGAGCTCTGGGCCGCAAGCGAGGCCGTGGGCCTGGACCTGCGCTTGATGCAGCGCGCGCCGCGCTCGCCCTTGCTGGCCATGGTGGAGCAGGGCGAGCCGCCGCGCTACTTCTTCATCGGCGATGACAGCGCCGACCTCTATTTCGACGCCACGGCCCTGCCCGAGGGCTGGTCGCGCAAGCTGCGCTGGGCGCACTTCGGCGGCATCAGCCTGGCGCGCGAGCCCCTGGCCGGCCGTCTGGTTGCCTTGGCCGAGCATTTGAAAGAGCAGGGCGTGGCCATCAGCTACGACCCGAATTACCGCAAGGTGATGGACGAACGCTACACGCCGACGCTCCATCGCATGGCCGCCGTGGCCGACCTGATCAAGGTCTCGGACGACGACTTGCGCGGTTTGTTCCCGGGGCTGGAACTGGATGCAGCGCTGCAGCGCCTGCGCGCGCTCAACCCCAGTGCGCTGTGCCTGCTAACCCGCGGCGGCCACGGTGCCAGCCTCTACCGTGGCGAGGAGCGCGTGGACGCCACAGCACCGGCCGTGGTGGTGGTGGACACGGTGGGCGCGGGCGATGCCAGCGCCGCCGGTCTGCTCTACAGCCTCAGCCGCCACCCCGATCGCCTATTGCAAGCCCATCTGCACGCGGCCCTGGCCGCCGGCTCCGCCGCCTGCCTGCAGTCGGGCGCCACCCCACCGACACCGCTGGCCATGGGCCAGTTGTTCGATCAGCTTCAAGAACAGCACGCGAAAGAGAAGGTTCCCTCATGAGTCACCATTTCTTGCCCTTGATTTCTTTGTCCTCGATGTCCTCGTCCTGGGTTCCGGCCCCGGCGCGCCGCGCGCTCAGCGGCCTGTGCCTGGCTGCCGTGGCCGCCCTGGCCACCTCGGCTCAAGCCGCGCCGATGCCCGCGCTCAAGCCTGTCAGCGAAGCCGAATCGGCCCAGCTGGCCCAGCGCGTCAAGGAAGAGACCCGCCACGCCTGGCGCGGCTACAAGCAGTACGCATGGGGCCAGGACGCCCTCAAGCCCCTGAGCAAGAGCAGCCACAACTGGTACAAGAGCTCGCTGCTGATGACCCCGGTCGATGCGCTGAGCACCTTGCTGGTGATGGGTCTGAAGGAGGAGTCCGACGAGGCGCGCGAGCTGATCGCCAGCCAGCTGAACTTCGACCAGGACCTCTCGGTGCAGAACTTCGAGATCACCATCCGCCTGCTGGGCGGCCTGGTGTCCGCCTACCAGCTCAGCGGCGATGCCCGCCTGCTGGCCAAGGCGGAAGACCTGGGCAAGCGCCTGCTGCCGGTGTTCGAGTCGCCCACCGGCCTGCCCTACACCCATGTCAATCTGCGCAGCGGCAAGGTCAGCGGCACGATCAGCAACCCGGCCGAAACTGGCACGCTGATCATCGAGTTCGGCATGCTGAGCAAGCTGACGGGCCAGCCGATTTACTTCGAGAAAGCCAAGCGCGCCCTGGTGGAAACCTACCGCCGCGCGTCACCGGACGGCGTGGTTGGCTCGGCCATCAACGTCGAGACCGGCCGCTGGGAGCGCACCGATGCCCACATCGGCGGCGGCATCGATTCCTACTACGAGTACCTGTACAAATGCTGGCGCCTGTTCGGTGACAACGAGTGCAAGGCCATGTGGGACCACAGCATCGCCGGCGTCAACAAGGTGCTGGGCGACGAGACCAAGACGGGCTTCTGGTACGGCCACGCCGACATGAAGACCGGCCGCCGGACCAAGACGCAGTACGGCGCGCTGGACGCCTTCATGCCGGCCCTGCTGGCCATCGGCGGCGACCTCAAGCGTGCGCGCAAGCTGCAGGAATCGAACCTGCGCATGTGGCGCCTGCACGGCATCGAGCCCGAGTCCATGGACTACAAGACCATGAAGGTGCTGTCACCCGAGTACGCGCTGCGCCCCGAGATCGTCGAGTCGGCCTACTACCTGCACCAGCTCACCGGCGACACCCGCTACCGCGCCATGGGCCGCGAGTTCTTCGAGGACTTCGTGCGCCACTGCCGCACGGAAGCAGGCTATGCGGCGCTCAAGGATGTGCGGACCAAGGTGCATGAAGACTCGATGGAAAGCTTCCTCTTCGCAGAGACCTTCAAGTACTTCTACCTGCTGTTCTCGCCGAAATCGGCGCTGGACTTTGACGCCGTGACCTTCAACACCGAAGCCCACCCGATGCGCCTGTCGGCGCCGGTGCGTTGAAGTCCCTCCAGGAGATGACCGTGATGACGCACCAATCCTGGCAGGGCGATCCGGCGCTTGCTCGTGAGACGCAGGCTGACGGCGCACCCCTGCGACTCCATGTCCCCCGCCCGCTGCGCGGGCTCCTCCTTGACTTACGTCGCAGGGGCGCCCCGCCAGCCTGCTTGAGCAGATCGTCGAGGGTTCCCTCTTCGCAAAGGGAGTCGTTGGACGGCGGCGGACGGTGGGTGGGTGCGGCCACGGAAGTCAAGGAGGAGGCCGCGGAGCGGCCGGGGGACATGGAGTGGACGTACCCAGTCGCCGTCCGCAGCAAAGCCTGGCCTTTGAGCATGCTCCGCCTGTTGGGTCTGCTGGGTGTGTTCGCATGGCCCCTGGCCCCGCTGCACGCCGCGGCACCCAACCCCACCCCCGTCAACACCTTCATCGGCACCCAGGACGACGGCAACACCTTCCCCGGTGCATCCGCGCCCTTCGGCATGATCCAGGTCAGCCCGACCGGCGAGCATTACGCCGGTTGGCGCTACAACGACACGCGCATCCGCGGCTTCGGCCACTCCTATCTGTCCGGCGCGGGCTGCTGGGAGCAAGGCGGGCAGCTGTCGGTGTTGCCGGTCACGGGGCGCATTGCTCCGGGCGGTGATTTCGACACGGCCAAGGTCGGCAGCTTCGACCACAAGCGCTACGCGGCCGAGTACACACATGCGGGCGAAGTGGGCCAGGCCGGTTACTACAAGGTGCAGCTGACCAGCTACGGCGGCATCACCGCCGAAGCCACGGCTCTGACCCGCGCGGCGGCCGAGCGCTATAGCTTTGCCGCTGGAGCCCCCATCGGCCATGTGCTGGTCAATCTGGGCCAAGCCAACGAGAAGCACTCGGTGGTCGGCAGCGAGCTGCGCGTGGGGGGCGACCAGCGCAGCATCGAAGGCAAGATCACGACCAAGAGCTTTTGCGGCGGCGCCCAGTACACGACCTGGTTCCGCATGGTCTTTGACCGGCCTTTTGTGGCACATGGCATCTGGGACGGCGCCGGCGCCTGGCCGGGCGCCAAAGGCCCCAGCCACCAGGGCGAAGCGCGCCCGCACGGCGCCTGGCTGAGCTTTGATCTGCAAGGCGGCAAGTCGGCGGTGACCGCGGTCAGCGCCATCTCGCATGTCGATGCCGAAGGCGCCCGCATCAATCTGCGCGCCGAGGGCCTGGCCCCAGGCGGCGAGCCGCTGAGCTTCGACGCCATGCGCGCCAAGGCCGAGGCCAACTGGCATCGTGAGCTGAGCAGCGTGCGCATCGAAGGCGGCAGCGTGGACGACCGCACCGTGTTCTACACCGCGCTCTACCACTCGCTTCTGCAGCCCCTGACCGGCAGCGATGCCGACGGGCGCTACCGCGGCTATGACGATGCGATCCACACCGCCAAGCATCAAGGCAAGGACTGGACCTACTACGAGTTCTTCTCGCTCTGGGACACCTACCGCACGCAGAACCAGCTCCTGGCCCTGCTGCGGCCGGAGCGTGCTCGCGACATCGCCTACTCGGTGCTGAAGATCCGCGAGCAGGGCGGCTGGCTGCCGCGCTGGGGCTATGCCAATTTCGAGACCAACATCATGACGGGTGACCCGGTGACGCCTTTCCTGGTGGACCTGTGGCGCCTGGGCGCGCTCAAGGGCCGCGAGCGCGAGGCCTACGCCGCCCTGCGCGAGAACGCCTTTGGCGTGCCGCCGCACGGCATTCGCGCGCAGGGGCGGGCGGGCAACCCCAGCTATCTGAAGCAGGGTTTCGTCCAGTACGACCGCGGCTTTGTCTCCAAGGGCATGGATGTGGACCCGCACCACGGCGCCTCGTCCACGCTGGAATACGCCCTGGCCGATGGCGCCCTGGCCGAGATGGCCCAGGCCCTGGGCCACAAACAGGATGCCCAGGTGCTGGCCCAGCGCGCCCTGAACTGGCGCCGCATCTGGGACGAGCGCGTGCTGGATACGCCCACCGGCCAACGTGGCTTTCCGCGCCCGCGCCGCGCGGACGGCAGCTGGTTCACCGAGCTGAACGGCGGCTATGACCCACGCTCCGAGCGCGGCTTCCACGAGGGCACGGCCTGGCAGTACCAATGGCTGGTGCCGCAGGACATCCCCGGCCTGGTGTCGGCCATGGGCGGCCCGGCGGGGGCGGCGCAGCGACTGGATCACTTCTTTGACTACGAGGCCCTGCTCGCCGACCCGGCGGCCGCGGTGCGCAAGTCCTGGGTGGTGGGGCCGTACAGCTATTACAGCCAGTTTCGCTACAACCCGAACAATGAGCCCGATCTGCATGCGCCCTGGGTCTACACCCTGATCGGCCAGCCCTGGAAGACGGCCACCGTGCTGCGCGCCGCCGAGACCCTGTTCGGCAACGCGCCCAACGGCGTGACCGGCAATGACGATCTGGGCACCATGTCGGCTTGGTATCTGTTCAGCGCCCTGGGGCTTTACCCCGACATGCCGGGCAGCGGCCGCTTCCTGCTGCATGCGCCGCGCTTCGCCCGCGCCGAGATCGACCTGGGCACCGGCCGCACCCTGCGCATCGAAGCGCCGGAGGCGAAGCCGGGCGAGCGCCGCTTTGTCGAGGCCGTCACATGGGCGGGTGGCGCACACCATCCGGTATGGCTCTCATGGGAAGCGCTGCAGTCGGGTGCTACCCTGAGCTTCAAGCTGAGCCCGCAGCCCGACCCACAAGGTTGGGGCACGCGCGCCCGCGATTTGCCCAAAGCGCCAGCAGGGCTCAAGCCCTGAGCCCCGGCTCCTAGCCTGGCGCTCGGAGCCCGCAGCGATCCACACCACAAGCCACACCCGACAAGACCCACAACAGGAGACAGATTCAATGGCAAACATGGCACACCACAGCGCGCCTCAGGCGGCGGACATCCAGGGAGGCAGCGGCGCCGAGCCCGGGCAGCACACCAGCGCCCTGGTCATCGTCACCCTGCTGTTTTTCATGTGGGGTCTGATCACCTCGCTCAACGATGTGCTCATTCCCCACCTCAAGGCCATCTACACCTTGAGCTATGTGCAGGCCATGCTGGTGCAGTTCTGCTTCTTCGGGGCCTACTTCATCGTTTCGCTGCCGGCAGGCGCGCTGATCCGGCGCATCGGTTACCAAAAAGGCGCGGTCGCCGGCCTTTTGATCGCGGCCTGCGGCTGCGCGTTGTTCTACCCGGCGGCGTCCAGCGGTTACGGCCTGTTCCTGTTTGCCTTCTTCGTGCTGGCCTCGGGCATCACCGTGCTGCAGGTGGCGGCCAACCCCTACGTCACCGTGCTCGGCCCGGCCCGCACGGCGTCCAGCCGCCTGACCCTGACGCAGGCCTTCAACTCGCTCGGCACCACCATCGGCCCGGCGGTTGGCGGCCTGTTGATCCTGTCGGCCGTGGGCACGGCGGCCGATGCGGCCACGGTGCGCGGCCCCTACCTGGGTCTGGCAGCGGCCCTGGCCTTGCTGGCCGTGCTGTTCTGGGCCGCCAAGCTGCCGCAGATCAGCGACAGCGAAACGGTCAGCACCGGCGCGGAAGACAAGGCTTCTTCGGCCTGGTCGCATCGCCACCTGGTGCTGGGTGCCATCGGCATCTTTCTGTACGTGGGTGCCGAGGTCAGCATCGGCAGCTTCCTGGTCAACTTCCTCGGTGAATCGCATATCGCCGGCCTCTCGCATGGCGACGCCGCGCATTACGTCAGCGTCTACTGGGGCGGCGCCATGATCGGCCGCTTCATCGGCTTTGCGGTGATGCGCACGGTCAGCCCGGGCAAGACCCTGGCTTTCAACTCGCTGGCGGCCATCGCCCTGGTGCTGGCGGCCGTGTTCGGCAAGGGCAGTGTGGCCATGTGGGCCATCCTGGCCGTGGGCCTGTGCAACTCCATCATGTTCCCCACCATCTTCAGCATGGCGCTGAACGGCCTGGGCAAGCACACCGGCCAGGGCTCGGGCATCCTCTGCATGGCCATCGTCGGCGGTGCCCTGGTGCCGTTTGCGCAGGGCGCCATGGCCGATGCCATGGGCGTGCAGACCTCCTTCCTGCTGCCCGCCGCCTGCTACGCTTTCATCCTCTACTTCGGCGCCAAGTACGCGTCCATGTACGCGACCAAGTGAGGCGTACGCACTGAGCCGGCCAGGGTGAGCGAACATCACCCCGAGCTGGAGCAAAGAAGAAGAAGCCGCCGCGCGGGGCACCGCGTCGGCGGCTTTCTTTTTTGCGCGGCGTGACTGCATGACTTTCGACCCACCAGGCGCGGCACGGACGACCTTGGTGGCCTGACCGACTGTCCCCGAGATTTGCCGCTTGATCCGCGGATTTGCGAGCTCTGTCTCGTGCCGGCTGACGCGCACCGATGCTCTGCGTAACTTGATGCTCCCCCGGTGCGCTGCCTGGCTGTCGTTCGGCCGCGCTGGGGCGTCGTCCTGGAGTACGCATCATGTTGTTGAAGTCACCCACCCTCCGTGCCGCTCTCGGCGCGCTCATGCTCTCTGCAGCTGGCTTGTGCGGGGCGCCCAGCGCCCAAGCCTCGGCACTGACGCCCGAGCAGGCGGCGCAGAGCGGCCGCCCGTCGGTCTGCCCGGCAGTGCAGGAGCAGCTGGCCGAGCTGCTGGCCAGCAGCCAGCAACGCATCGGCCGCGAGGCGGATTTGAGCGCCGAGTTTGAAGTCGATGCCCAGGGCCGCGCGCGTGCGCTCTCGGTCCAGGGACCTCGGCGTTATCACAGCCCCGTGCGCATCGCCGTGTCCAGCCTCGATTGCCAGGGCGGTCGGCCGCAGCGCTATGCCCTGAACCTGCGTTTTGCGGACAGCTTCAGCGCCAAAGCCGACAAGCGCTGAATCCGGCGCAGCGCTTCACCAGGGCACGGCTTCGAAGCGCGCCACCAGAAAGTCCAGCAAGGCCCGTACCGCCGGCGAGAGGTGGCGGCGCGAGGGGTAGAGCGCGTAAATGCCCATCTCGGGGGGCGACCAGTCCGGCAGCACCTCGCGCAGCCGGCCGCTGGCCAGGTGCGGGTTGGCCAGATAGCGCGGCTGCAAGGCCAGGCCGCCGCCGGCCAGGGCGGCCTGCAGCAGCGAGGTGGCTTCGTTGGCGCTGAAATGGCTGCGCAAGGTCACGGCGCTGCGTTCCTCGCCGCGGCTGAGCAGCCAGGTGCTGCGGCCGAAATTGGCGTAGCTCAGGCACAGGTGGCGCTCCAGATCGGCGGGCTGCTGCGGTTCGCCCTGGCGGGCAAGGTAGTCGGGCGAGGCCACCAGCACCGAGGCGCAGGGCGCCAGGCGCCGGCCGATCAAGGCCGGGTCGGGCTCGGCGCTGATGCGGATGGCCAGGTCGATGCGCGCCTCGACCAGATTGAGTGCGCCCTCGCTGGCATTGAGATCGATCTTGAGCAGGGGGTGCAGACGCAGAAAGTCCACCATCGCCGCCGCCAGCTGGGCGTAGGCAAAAGACATGCTGCAGGTCAGGCGTAGCTGGCCGCGCAGCTGGCCGCCGCGGCCGTCCGGCCCGTCGCCGAGGCCGCTGGTTTCCTCTTCCACATCCTGCTGCAGGGCCAGCATCTGCTGGCTGCGGCGCAGGCAGTGTTCGCCCGCATCGGTCAGGGTCAGGCTGCGCGTGGTGCGCTGCAGCAGACGCGCTTCCAGCCACTCTTCCAGCGCCGCCACATGGCGGGTGACCATGGCGCGCGACATCTCCAGCCTCTCGGCCGCGGCGCTGAAGCTGCCGGTGTTCACCACCTCCACAAACACCTGCATGGCGCGCAGTCGATCCATGATTTGCTCGAAACGTGAAACAGTGATGTGAAGTTTAGGTGGTTTATCTGATCGGTTTGCGAAATTAAAGTTCGTTTCATCGCGTAGAGGCCCGGGCCCAACCCGGTCCTCCGCCGCTTTCGCTGAACCTCAGAACCCCGCGGCCCCGGCCGCCACCGATTGGAGAACCCACCATGAACTTCCGCAGCACCGTTTGGGCCACCGCCACCGCCCTGAGCCTGGGCGCCAGCGCCTCGCTGGCCCAGGCTAGCGAGGCGAGCCTGGCCACCGCCCCGGCTCTGAGCCTCAAGGTCTACAACGCCGACAGCCGCAGCTTCAACGTCAATTCGACCCTGATCTACGGCGAGAAAGAGGCCATGGTCATCGACGCCGGCTTCACCCGCGCCGACGCCCTGCGCATCGCCGCCCAGGTGCTGGACAGCGGCCGCACGCTGCGCACCATCTACGTCAGCCAGGCCGACCCGGACTACTACTTCGGCGTCGAGACCCTGAAGCAGATCTTTCCGCAGGCCGAGGTGCTGAGCACCCCCGCCGTGCTGGCCAAGCTGGCGCCCAAGATGGCCGGCAAGCTGGCCTTCTGGGGCCCCAAGATGGGCGCCAATGCGCCGAGCCAACCGGTGCTGCCGCGTGCCATCGAGGGCAACACCTTGACCTTGGACGGCCAGACCATCGAAATCCGCGGCACACAAGGCCTGCTGGCGCACCGCCCCTACGCCTGGATCCCGTCCATCAGGGCCATCGTCGGCAATATCGCCGTGGTCGGCCAGATGCATGTCTGGACGGCCGACACCCAAAGCGTCGCCGAGCGCGCCGCCTGGGTGGCCCAGCTGGACGAGATGGCCGCCCTGAAGCCGGCCCAGGTGGTGCCCGGTCATATGGCGGCCGGCACCCCGCTGGATGCCAGCGCCATCCGCTTCACCAAGGACTATCTGCTGAGCTTCGAGAAGAACCTGGCCGCCCACACCCAGAGCGCCGATCTGATCGCAGCCATGAAGAAGGCCTACCCCAACCTCAGCGAGGGCGCGCTGTCCCTGGACATCGGCGCCAAGGTCAATACCGGTGAAATGAAATGGTGAGCCGCGGCGCAGCCTCGGGCCTGAGCCTGCACTATCTGTTCGACCCCCTGTGCGGCTGGTGCTACGGCGCCGCGCCCCAGATCGAGCGCCTGGCTGCCTACCTGCAGGAGCAGCCCGGCCCCGGCCTGAGTTTGGCGCCCACGGGCCTGTTCAGCGGTGCCGGGGCGCGCCGCATGGACGCCGGCTTTGCCGACTACGCCTGGGCCAACGATGTGCGCATCGAGCAACTCACTGGCCAGCGCTTCAGCGAGCGCTACCGCCGGGAGGTGCTGGGCCAGATCGGCGCCAGCTTCGATGCCGGCCCGGCCTATCTGGCCCTGAGTGCCGTGGCCCTGACGGCGCCCGAGCGCGAGCTGGAGGCTTTGCGCCACATCCAGCAGGCCCGATATGTCGAGGGCCTGGACGTCACCGCGCGGCCGCCGCTGATCGACTTGCTGCACGCACAGGGCCTGCGCGCCGCGGCCGAGCGGCTGCAGGCGGCCGATGCCGAACTGCTGGCGCTGGAGGCGCAGCGCCGCGCGCAGAGCCAGGCCCTGATGCGCGAGCTGGGCTTGCACGGCGTGCCGGCCCTGGTGTGCGAAACGCCGGAGGGTCGCCGCGTGATCCGCGGCCAGGCGCTGTACGGTGAGTTCTCGGAGCTGCTGGTCGAGCTGGGGTTGGCTCAGGCCTGACGGGCTTGCGCCGGGGAACGGGGTCAGGGAAAACGGGGTCAGGGAAAACGGGGTCAGTGCCAGCCGCGCGCCAGCTGCCCGAGGCGCGCCCGGCGCGGCAGCTCGGAGCTGCGGTGCCGGTAGGGGTTGCGCTCGTGGGCGTGGCGCTGGCGCTCGCTGAGCCGGCTCAGGGCGACCCGCCCTTCCCAGCCGCATTGCCGGTCGCGGCAGCGGTAGCGCCAGGATGGCACCAGCCAGCTCCAGATCCGGTCCAGGGTGCGGCGGCTGACACGGTGCACGCCGCTGTTGCAGCAAGGGCAGCGCCAGGCTTCGGTTTCGCAGGGAGCGAACTGGGTGTCTGAGCTGAACGAGAGCTTCATGGTGCTGCTTTCCTGGACGGTGTGTCTGCGCGAGGGGAGGGGCCGTGCCTGGAGGCCATGCCCGTGCTGACGATGGAGGCAACGATAGTCCGCGCGGCTCATGCGGTCTGTGCGTTTCGTCACAGATGCCATGCGGCCTTTTCCCATGCGCCACCGGGCCTCAGCGCGCTTTGCTGCGGCTTTTGACCCCGGTCACAAGTCCGCTCTGGCTTTGGCGTATCGTGCCGGCATGAAGGAAAAGTCACGCAGCGAGGCGCCGGGTTCTTTTCGCGGCAACAAGGCCAGCCTGCCGTCCAAGCCCTGCCTGGCCTGCGGCCGGCCCATGAGCTGGCGCCGCAGCTGGGCCAAGAACTGGGCCGAGGTCAAGTACTGTTCCGAGCGCTGCCGACGCAGCCCCGCCAAAGCGGGCTGAGTCAGGCGGCCAGCCCGAGCGAAAGGCGCGTTCACCATGTCCCGCTTGTTCCAGAAGCTCCCAGGTTTTCACAAGGCCGCGCCCGGCCTGGAGCAGCGCATCTGGCGCCGCCTGCCGGCCCTGCTGTTCTGGGGCACGGCTCTGCCACTGCTGGCCCTGGGCGCTTTGTGGCTGGCCACCTGGTCCTCGGTCGATGCGCCGGCGGGCCCGGCCGAGCGGGCTCTGGGCCTGTGGATGTACGGCCTGCTGGGCTGGCTGTTGCTGCACTGGAGCTTGTGGATGGCTGTGGCCACCGGCTGCTTTGTCGTGCGGGTGATGAAGGGGCCGGCCTATGTGGCCGATGCCTACCCCTTGCCGGACGCCGCGGCCTCCGCTCCTGTCGCCGCGCCAGCGAAGGACTGACTCCCGGGCGGCGAGAATGCCGCCCATGCAAGCGCTTCTCCACGCCATCGCCCAGATGGCTTCTCTGCCCAGCGAGGCCCAACGCCTCTTCCATGGCCGCGGCGGCCTGTTCCCCGGATGCGAGCAATGGTCGCTCGATGCCTTTCCGCCCGTCTTTGTGCTGACCAGTTTCGCGCCGGCCGGTGAGGACCAGCTGGCCGCCGTGCATGAGGCCCTGGCCCGACGCCTGGCCGAGATCGCGCCCGGGCAGGCGCTGAACTGGGTCTACCAATGCCGGGCAGAGGGCCAGCTGGAAACCCGGCTGATGGCCGGCCAGGTGCCCGAGCCCCATGTGGTCAGCGAAGGCGGCTTGCGCTACCTGGTCCATGTGCTCAAGGGCCAGAACCACGGCCTGTTTCTGGACATGGCCGAGGGCCGGCGCTGGTTGGCCGAGCAGGTGGCCGCACAGCCTCAGCCCGAGCGCCTCAAGGTGCTCAATCTGTTTGCCTACACCTGTGCCTTCTCGGTGGTGGCCTTGCGTGCCGGGGCCGGCCAGGTGATCAATGTGGACATGAGCGACGGTGCCCTGGCCACCGGCCGGCGCAACCATGCGCTCAACGGCCTCAGCAGCGGCGCCAGCTTTCTGGCCCACGACATCTTCAACTCCTGGGGCAAGATCGGCCGCGCCGGCCCGTATCCGCTGATCATCCTGGACCCGCCCAGCTACCAAAAAGGCAGCTTCGTGGCCACCAAGGACTACGCCCGCCTGATGCACCGCCTGCCCGATCTGCTCACGCCTGGGGGCCAGGTCTTGCTCTGCCTGAACACGCCCAAGCTGGGCATGGCTTTTTTGCAGGATCAGATGGCCGAGCTGGCGCCGGACCTGCGCTTTCTGCGCCGGCTTGAGAATCCGCCCGCTTTTGCCGATATCTCGGACGAGCGGGCGCTCAAGGTGCTGGTCTACCAGGCGCCGGCCTGACACCTGCCGCTGCTACCATCGCCGCGCCCATCCTGACCGAACCGGCCCGTCTCCCGGGTTCCTTGATCTTGCCAGCCTTGCTTTCCTGTCCGCGCCGGCTTCGGCCCGCGCTTCTTGTGGCCTCGCCCTGCGAGCCCCTGTGTTGTGTGGGCGCCTGCGCCTCGAGCCGCCTCGGGGGGCGTGGCGCGCTGGCGCTGTGCCTGACGGTATGAGGGGCAAAGACAGCCTGCAGGGCGAAACGCCCAGCCTGGCCGCGCGCCTGACTGCGATCAAGCGCACGTTTCTGGAGCGCCTGTGGGGCGGCCTGCTGGTGATCGCCGGCATCGGCATGCCGTTGTCGGTGATGCGCAGCCTGGGCACGGGCTGGTTGCCGGTCTACTGGCTGCACATCCTGCTCGGTGCCTGCGTGCTGGCTGTGTATTACTGGCGCAAACGGCTGTCTGAAACCGCCTTGTCGGGCCTGTTCATCGGCCTGTGCTGGGTGGTGGGGGTGTCGGGGGTGTTCAGCTTCGGCATTGCCGCGTCCAGCATCTTCTGGCTGGTGCTGAGCTGCCTGATCGCCGGCATCGTTCACTCGGTGCGCATCACCTTGTTGCTGGCTTTCAGCTTGGTGTTGGTGCTGTCGGTGGCGGGTGCCGGCCATGTCGGCGGCTGGTTGCAAGCGTCCATCAATCTGGAGCGCTACCAAACCCTGCCATCGGCCTGGCTGAGCTTGATCTTCGTCAGTCTGATCTTTGTGTACTTCATCATCCGCGCGGTCGGGGCGCAGAACGCCGCCCTGCTCGATCTGCTGGGGGAGCTGGAGGCGCAGCGTCAGGTGATCGAACGCAGCGCCACACATGACCAGCTGACCGGTCTGCCCTCGATGCGCCTGGTCGAAGACCGCATCGGCGTGGCCATGCACCAGGCGCGGCGCAGCGGCGGCAAACTGGCCGTGCTGTTCGTCGACCTGGATGGTTTCAAGGCCATCAACGACAACCACGGCCACCCGGTCGGCGACCAGGTGCTGCGCGAAGTGGCGCAGCGCATGCGTGCCTGCCTGCGGGCCCAGGACACGGTGGCGCGCATCGGTGGCGATGAGTTCCTGGTCATCCTGCCGGCCATGAGCGAGCTGGGCGCGGCGGCCAAGGTGGCGCAGAGCCTGATCGCGGCCGTGTCCCAGCCTTGCCCGATCGAAGGCCGGGTGCTGCAGGTGGGCGCCAGCGTGGGCATTGCCGGCTTCCCCGACGATGCCGACAGCGGCGCCGAGCTGCGCCGCAAGGCCGATGCCGCCATGTACCGCGCCAAACGGGAAGGCAAGGGGCGCTATCGGTTTTTCTCGCAAGGCTAGCCGCCGGTCTACACGGATTGCACACGACGTGAATCCTCGGCACCACAGCCCGGTTTTTCCTTGGGATTGGATCCTCGCCTGCTCGTATAGTTGAACGAGCCTCAGCCCAACTTGCTTGAGAGGATGCCCTGCATGCCCCTGCTCCGCGCCCTTGCGAATGGCTCCCGCTCCGCGGTGCCCCTTGTTCCGAAGGCGGAGCGGCGCCAGAGTCTGCGATGGGCCGGCGCTGCGGTGTTGGCTGGAAGCTTGGGCCTGCCTTTGAGCGCCTGCCGCGCGCCGCAGCCGCCGCTGCGGGTGGGCAGCATCGTCTTCCCAGGCTATGAGCTCTTGTTTCTGGCACGCGAGATGGGGCTGCTGGACGAGCGCCTGCTGCGTCTGGTGGAGCTGCGCTCCAACACCGATGTCTTGCGCGCCCTGGCCACGGGTCAGTTGGAGGCCGCCGCACTGACCCTCGATGAGCTGCTCACGGCACGCGCCGATGGTGTCGATCTGCGTGTGGCTCTCGTGCTGGATCAGTCGGCCGGGGTTGACGTGCTCATGGTCCGGCCCGGTGTCGATCAGCTCAGCGCCTTGAAGGGTCTGCGCATCGGCGTGGAAGACAGCGCCACGGGGGCGGTGATGCTGGGCGCTGTGCTGGATGCCGCGCGGCTGCGCATCGACCAGGTGCACAAGGTGAGCATGACGCTGGGCCGCAGTGTTGATGTGTACCTCAGCGGTGCGGTCGATGCGGTGATCAGTGCCGAACCCTGGGCCACGCGTCTGGAGCAGTTGGGGGCCCTGCGCCTGTTTGACAGCAGTGCCATTCCCGGGCGCATCATCGATGTCCTGGCAGCGAAGGGCGCTGTGTTTGAACAGAACGGTCAGGCCTTGCGCCGCTTGATCGACGCGCATTTCGCGGCGCTGGCGTTTTTCCGCAAGGAACCGGCGCGGGCCTTTCCCCTGCTGGCCGCGCGGCTGCAGTTGCCGCCGGAACAGGTGAGCAGTGCCTATCGTGGCATGCAGTTGCCTGATCTGGTCGAGAACCGTCGCCTGCTCAGTGCAGGCGGCTTGGTGCAACAGGCGGGACGCAGCCTGATGACGGTGATGCAGCAGCAGGGTTTGCTGGCCAAACCACTCGACCTGCAGTCCTTGGTGGATCTGCGAGGCTTGCCGGCGTCATGACCCGGCTCAGCAGCTCTTTGCGTATCACGCTGCCGCTGGCGGTGCTGGTGGTCTTGGTGCTGGCGCTGGTGCTGGCCTTTGCCGATGCGGTTTTGCGCGGGCGCGAAGCGGCGCTGGAGCGGGCTCGGCAGGATGCCATCCAGCGGGCCGAGGCTTTGGCCCGTGCGGCTGAACAAGACTGGATCGATCGACCCGACCATGTGGCCTCCGATCTGTCCGTGGAGTCGGCAGAGCCGCGCATCGCGCAGTTGGCTCTGGTCGATGCCTCCGGCATGGTTCGCCTGGCTCATCGTCTGGCTTGGCAAGACCGGCCGGCCAGCCAGACCTTGCCCGGCTTTGACGCAGTTCGCTTTCAGCGTGTGGTGGACAGCCGTCGGCCTGATCTGGCCGTGTCGGCGGATGGTTTGCGGGTGTCGGTCATGCAGCCCTTTGCTTCGGGGCGTGACGCGAACCAGTTGCGCGATCTCGGCCGTGGCGTGATCTGGCTGGAGTATCAGCTCAGCCATGAGTACGCCCACATGAAGTACCAGGCCATGCGGCGCTTCTGGCCGCAGCTGGGCGTGTCGGTCGGCTTGATGCTGCTGTTGGCCTGGCTCCTGCACCGACGTGTGATTCAGCCTTTGGCGCGCCTGGAAGAGGCGGCATTGCAGTTTTCGGAGAGTGGTGACATCAAACAGCCGGTGCCGGAAGCTGGCTCGCGCGAGGTCATGCGTCTGGCTCAGAGTTTCAACACCATGACCGAGCGCATCCGCGAGGCGCGACAGGAACTGGAAGACGGTCGTGCTCGCCTTGCAGCCATCTTCAACACGGCCATGGATGCCATCATCACGGTGGACGCCGAGCATCGCATCACCTTGTGCAATGCGGCTGCTGCACGGCTGTTTCGCTGCGAGGAGCATGAGCTGATCGGTCTCGCGATTGATGAGCTCTTGCCAGAGCGGTTCCGTGCGGGCCACGGCGCGCAGATGGATGCCTTTGCCATCAGTGGCCAGAGTGCGCGAGCGATGGGTCGATTGACGGTGGTCTACGGCCGGCGATTCGATGGCCAGGAGTTCCCGGCAGACGCTTCGATTTCTCACATGACCGTCAAGGGTGAACGCTTGTTCACTGTCATCTTGCGTGATGTCACCGAGCGGCAGCAGGCTGAAGATGAGATTCGCGCGTTCAACACCGAGCTGGAAGGCCTGGTCGCGCAGCGCACGGCCCGGTTGCAAGAGACTGCAGCCGCGCTGGAGGCAGAGCAGAGCCGGCTGCGCCTGGCATCGCAGGAGCTGGAGGCCATTTTCGAAACCGCCTCGGTCGGCATCGTGCTGGTCAGCGAGCGCCGCATGCTGCGCTGCAACCGGCGTTTTGAAGAGATCTTCGCATGGGAGCCGGGCGAACTGATCGGTCAGTCCACACGCGCGCTCTATGCCAGCGAGGACGATTTTGAACACAGTGGTCGCGAGGTCTATCAGGCCCTGGCCGCGGACAGCTTGCATCACTACGAGATACAGATGGTGCGCAAGGACGGGCAGCTGTTCTGGGCTCGCATCGCCGGCAAGCGCTTCAGTCTGGGTGATGGCCGTGAGGGCGTGCTGGCCATCTTCGAAGATGTCAGCGCCGAACATGCCAGTGCCGAGGCCCTGCGTCAGGCCAAGGAGCAAGCCGAGCTGGCCAACAGCGCCAAGAGCACTTTCCTGGCCAATATGAGCCACGAAATCCGCACACCGATGAATGCCATCATCGGCATGACCCATCTGGTGCTCAAGACCGAGCTGGACAGCAAGCAGCGAGACTATCTGGGCAAGATCCAGTTGTCGTCCCACCACTTGCTGGGCATCCTCAATGACATCCTCGATTACTCCAAGATCGAGGCCAACAAGCTCAACCTGGAGCGCATCGAGTTCCAGCTCAGCGCGGTGCTCAGCAACTTTGCCAATCTGATCGCCGAGAAGGCGGCGAACAAGGGGCTGGAGCTGATCTTCGATGTCGCCCGCGACGTGCCCGATCAGCTGGTCGGCGACCCCTTGCGCCTGGGTCAGGTGCTGATCAATTACGGCAACAACGCCGTCAAGTTCACGGCGCAGGGCGAGGTGGCCGTGCAGGTGCGCAAGCTGCGCGAGAGCAGTGACGAGGTGTTGCTGAGGTTCGAGGTTCGCGACACCGGAATTGGCATGACCCCGGCGCAGATCGGAGGCTTGTTCCAGAGCTTCCAGCAGGCCGACAGTTCGATCAGTCGGCAGTTCGGAGGTACCGGCCTGGGCCTGGCCATCGTGCGCAAGCTGGTAGACATGATGGGCGGCGAGGTCGGCGTTGAGAGTGAACCCGGCCAGGGCTCAACTTTCTGGTTCACCACGGTGCTGGGCAAGGGCCAGCAAGCCTTGCCGCTGGAGGCCTCGCCCGTCGATCTGCAGGGGCGGCGCGTTCTGGTGGTGGATGACAACGACAGTGCCCGCACGGTGCTTCGAGAGGTCTTGGATGGTTTTGGTCTGCAGGTGGACGCCGTAGCCAGCGGTGGCGAGGCCTTGGCGGCAGTGGCGGCGGCCGAAGACCAGGCGCAGCCGTACGAAGTGGTCATGCTGGACTGGCAGATGCCCGGGCTCGATGGCCTGGAGACCGGACGCCGCATGCGGGCCGAGCAGCGCGGCAGGGCGCCGCATCTGATGCTGGTCACCGGCTTTGGCCGCGAGGAGGTGTTGCAGCAGGCGCGCAAGGAGCGCTTCGATGCCGTGATCGTCAAGCCCATCAATGCATCGGTGCTGCTCGACAACCTGATGTTGCTGCTCAGTGGTGGCGAGCGTAAATCGGTCGAGCGCAGCGCGGGCTGGAGCGAAAGCCCGGCGGCAGCCCGCCTGGCTGAGCTGCGCGGCGCGCGGGTGCTGCTGGTGGATGACAACGAAATCAATCTTCAGATTGCTGCCGAGCTGTTGCGCGAGGCTGGCCTGGAGGTCGATTGCTGCGACGATGGTGAGCAGGCCTTGCAGGCGCTTCAAGCCCAGACGTATGCGCTGGTGTTGATGGACATGAATATGCCGCGCCTGGATGGGCCCGAGGCCACGCGGGCGCTGCGCGCCATGCCCGGCCTGGCCGATCTGCCCGTGGTGGCGATGACGGCCAACGTCATGGCTGCGGACCGTCAGACCTGCCTCGACGCGGGCATGAATGATTTTCTGGCCAAGCCGGTCGAGCCGGATCTGCTGTACCAAATGGTGGCCCGCTGGATTCAGCCGGGAGGACGCGGAACCGCCCAATCGCAGCCCCATGACGCGCCGCCGCAGCAGCGGCTGGCAGAGCCGGATCCGCTTGATCTGCAGGCCTTGCGCGCCGTGCATGGCTTGCAGGCCGCCTTGGGCTTGAGCCGCACGGGTCAGAAGCTGGCGCTGTACCAATCGCTGCTGGCGAAGTTTGTGCAAGGGCAGGGCAAGGCGCCGGCCGAGATCCGGCGGCAGCTGCAGGCCGCCGACGGCCAGTCGGCGCGCATGCTGGCCCACACCCTCAAGGGCGTGGCCGGCAACTTGGGTGCGGTCGACGTGCAGCAGCGTGCCGAGCTGCTGGAGCATGCGCTGCGCCAACGCGAGGAGATGGACCTGTCCCGTGACGCTGAGCTGCAAGCCCTGTTGCTCGCTCTGGAGCAGGGCATGGAGCAACTCCTGGAGGGTTTGCAGGCGGCCATGCCCAGTCTGCGGACGAGCGCCAGTGCGCCTGTGACGCAGAGCACCGACGGGCCGGGCCTGAGTCAAGGCCAGTTGCATGAGCTGCGGGCCCACGGCCCCGTGTTGCTGCAACAGTTGCAGGATGGTGACCCCGAGGCGCTGGCCTTGCTGGCCGAATACGACACTTTGTGGCAGGCGGCTCTGGGCGCAGGCTTCGAGGTTTTCGCGCGCGAATTGCGGCAGTTCAACTTCGATCGGGTGGCGCCCATCTTGCAAGCGCTGTTGCAGCGGTATGGCCTGCTTGGTGGCAGAGCGGCTGACCCCGCTGCTTGAAGCAAGACTGCAGGTCGCAAGTCGGATCAGGAAGGGCTCTCAGCGTGATCAGCATTCCCACCCTCCCCAAAGCCACGATCCTGGTTGTGGACGACACGCCTGACAACCTGGAGCTGATGTTCGGTCTGCTCAAGGACGAGTACCGCGTGACCGTGGCCAACAGTGGCGAGCGCTGCCTGCATCTGACCCAGGGCGCGCAACTGCCAGATCTGATCCTGCTCGATGTGATGATGCCCGGTATGGACGGCTACGAGGTCTGCCGTCGCCTCAAGGCCGAACCACGTTCGGCCGCCATTCCGGTGATCTTCCTGACTGCCAAGACCGAGGTGGATGACGAGACCCAGGGCCTGTCGCTGGGCGCAGTGGACTACATCACCAAGCCCATCAGCCCGCCCATCGTCCGCGCTCGCATCCGCACGCACCTGGCGCTCAAGGCGGCCACTGATTTTTTACGCAACCAGAGCGACTATTTGGCCGCCGAGGTGTCGCGCCGCACCCAGGAGATCGAGGCTTTGCAGGACGTCGTGGTGCTGGCCATGGCCTCGCTCGGCGAAACGCGTGACAACGAAACCGGCAACCACCTGCGCCGCACCCAGCACTATGTGCAATGCCTTGCGCGGCAACTGCAGACCCACCCGCGCTTTGCCGCCCTGTTGACGCCGGAAAACATCCACCTGCTGTTCAAGTCGGCACCCATGCACGACATCGGCAAGGTCGGCATTCCGGACCGCATCCTGCTCAAGCCGGGCAAGCTCAACGAGGCCGAGTTCGAGATCATGAAGACCCACACCACCCTGGGTTTCGAAGCGATCGCCCGGGCTGAGCAGGGACTGGGCCATGAGGCGCCGTTCCTGCGCTTCGCCAAGGAGATTGCGCTTTCGCATCAGGAGAAATGGGACGGCAGCGGCTATCCCCAGGGCCTGAGCGGCGAGGCCATTCCCACCTCGGCCCGGCTGATGGCCCTGGCCGATGTCTACGACGCCTTGATCAGCCGCCGCGTCTACAAGCCAGCCTTCAGCCACGAGACCGCACTGAGCATCATTGCCGAGGGCCGCGGCCGCCATTTCGACCCCGATGTGGTGGACGCCTTCATGGCGGTGCAGGAGGAATTCCGCCATATCGCTGCGCGCTATGCGGATCCGGAGGCCGAGGAGGGGGGCTGAGGCGCAGCCAAGGCCTCGCGGGCCGGCTTACACTGGGCGCATGAACACCGTTTTCTGGCGCGCCGTTGTCGCCGCACTGCTGGCCCTGGCCTTGCCCTTGCAAGCGCTGGCGGGCCTGAGCCAGTGCGGCATGGCGGCCTTGCCCATGACGGTGGCGGTGGTCACGGAAGCCCCGTCCATGAAGGCCGCATCGGAGGCCGTGCCTCCCTGTCACGAGATGGCACCGGCCGAAGAGGCCGGGGTTCATGACGGCGCCTCTGCGGACGCGAACTCAGGCTCGGACACCGGCTGCAGCGCCTGCGCGGCGTCCGCCTGCTGCCACGCGCCGGCCCTCTTGCCCAGCCTGCCCAGCTTGCGCCTGCCGGCCCTGGCCTCGATGCCCGTGAGTGCGCCCGCGGCGGCACGTGAGCGCATGTTGACCGGCGGCCTCGACCGCCCGCCCCGGCTCGCCTGAATCTGTTTCGGCCGCTGCCGCCCGCCTGACGCTGTGCCTGGATGCCGCGTCGCGGGACCGGCAGCACTGTTCGTTTCGATTCGATTCACGCTGCGAGACCTGTCGCATGAAACCCTTTTTGTTTGCCCCGCTGGCCGGCTTGCTGCTGGCCGCGTTCTCGCCCGCCCAGCCCGCCCTGGCTGCAGATCGCGCTGCAGATCGGGCTGCCGATCTGCTGGCGCCCTTGAACCCGCAGGCCGCTGTGCCGCCGCTGGTCTACCGCCCCGTGCTGCCGCCGGCGCGCGCGCTCGACGAGCCCAGCGCCGGTGACTGGCCCGCCCTCAACGAACAGGTGCGCCGCGTCGGCGGCTGGCGTGCCTATGCCCGGCAGGGCTTGCCGCCCGCGGCAACCGTGGCCCCGCCAGCAGCCGCCAGCGCTGCTGCCTCCGCGGGAGCCCGACCATGAGGCCCCCTCGCTTCTCCGGTGGCCTGCTGCTGGCCGCCGCGGCCGCCCTGAGCGGCTGCGCAAGCCTGGACCCCGAGGCCGCCTACGCCCCTTTGCGCGAGCTGGCCCAGCAGCAGAGCGGCCAGCCCTTGCAGCTCACCCGCGCCGCGGCCGACCAGGCCCGTGTCGATGCCCAGGTCGAGGTCTTGCTGGCCGCGCCGCTGACCATGGACGCCGCGGTGCAGCTCGCCTTGCTCAACAACCGCGGCCTGCAAGCCAGCTTGCAGGAGCTGGGCCTGGGTGAGGCCGAACGCGCCCAGGCCGGGCGGCTGGCCAATCCGGGCTTCAGCATCGCCCGCCTGCGCCGCGGCGATGAGCGTGAACGCGAGCTGGGCCTGGGCCTGAACCTGGGCCAGCTGCTGGCGCTGCCGCAGGTGCGCGAGATCGAGGCCCGGCGCTTGCGCGCCCTGCAGCAGCGCACCGGCCTGGCCCTGCTGGCGCTGGCGGCCGACACCCGCCGCGCCTGGGTGAGCGCGGTGGCGGCCGAGCAGGCCCTGCGCTACCAGCGCGATGTGCTGGAGGCCGCCGAGGCCGGCGCCGAGCTGGGCCGTCGCATGGTCGGTGCCGGCAACTGGAACCGCCTGCAGCTGGCGCGTGAGCAAGGCTTTGCCGCCGAGGCCGCCCTGGGCCTGGCCCGGGCCGAGCAGCAGCGCCTGCAGCAGCGCGAGCGCCTGGCCCGCCTGCTGGGCCTGTGGGGCGAGCCGCTGGCGCGCCTGCGTCTGCCCACGCAACTGCCCGATCTGCCGGATGGCTTGCCCGAACGGGCCGGGCTGGAGCAGCAGGCGCTGGCCCAGCGCCTCGATGTGCAGGCCGCGCGTGCCCAGACCGAGGCCACGGCGCGCAGCCTGGGCCTGAGCCGCATCAGCCACTTCATCAATGCGCTGGAATTGGGCGTCATGCGCAGCAGCAGCAACGAAGCTCCGCTGCAAACCGGCACGGAGCTGCACTTCGAGATCCCGCTCTTCGACTGGGGTGAGGCCCGCCAGGCGCATGCCGAAGCGTTGTACCTACAAAGCGTGCACCAGGCGGCGCAGACCGCCATCCAGGCCCGCTCCGAAGTGCGCGAGGCCGAGCTGCTCTGGCGCAGCAGCTACGACATCGCGCGCCACCACCGCGACGAGCTGCTGCCGATCGTGCGCCGCATCTCGGAGGAAAACCTGCTGCGCTACAACGGCATGTTCATCAGCGTCTTCGAGCTGCTGGCCGACGCGCGGGCGCAGATTGCGGCCGTCAATGCCGCGCTGGCGGCCCAGCGTGATTTCTGGCTGGCACAGGCGGCGCTGGATCAGGCCTTGCTGGGCCCCAGCTCGGCCGTGGCCGTGGGCGAAAGCCCTGTGTCCAGCGGCCTCGCGCCTGCTGCGCACTGAGCCTGCCCCGTCCATCCTTACTGAAAATTCCAACGGAGTCCCGACCATGGTGTCTCGACGCGATTTGTTTGTCCGCAGCGCCGGTGCCCTGGGCGCGGCGGTCTCGGCCACGGCGGTCAGCCGTGTGGCCATGGCCGCCTTGCCCGAGCCTGTGCTGCAAACCTCGGCCACGACGGCCCCGCCCTTGCTGCCGCCCAATGGCCGGCCTTATCAACCAGTGCTCACCCTCAACGGCTGGACCTTGCCCTGGCGCATGAACCAGGGCGTGAAGGAGTTTCATCTGGTGGCCGAGCCGGTGCTGCGCGAGCTGGCGCCCGGCATGAAAGCCCATCTCTGGGGCTACAACGGCCAGTCGCCGGGCCCGACCATCGAGGTGGTGGAAGGCGACCGTGTGCGCATCTTCGTCACCAACCGCCTGCCCGAGCACACCAGCGTGCACTGGCATGGCCAGCGCCTGCCCAATGGCATGGACGGCGTCTCGGGCCTGACCCAGCCAGCCATCCAGCCGGGCAAGACCTTTGTCTACGAATTCGAGGCGCGCCGGCCTGGCACCTTCATGTACCACCCCCATGCCGACGAGATGACGCAGATGGCCATGGGCATGATGGGTTTGTGGATCACCCATCCGCGCGGCCGCCACCCGCAGATCGACACGGTGGACCGCGACTTCTGCTTTTTGCTCAATGCCTTCGACATCGAGCCCGGCGCCGCCACGCCGAGGCCCAGCACCATGCTGGACTTCAACCTCTGGTGCTGGAACAGCCGGGTCTTCCCCGGCATCGATTCGCTCCATGTGCGCCAGGGCGACCGGGTGCGCATCCGCGTCGGCAACCTGACCATGACCAACCATCCCATCCATCTGCATGGCCATGAGTTCAGCGTCACCGGCACCGATGGCGGCCCGGTGCCGCGCAGCGCGCGCTGGCCCGAGGTGACCACCGACATCGCCGTCGGCCAGATGCGCCAGATCGAGTTCCTGGCCGATGAGCCGGGTGATTGGGCTTTTCATTGCCACAAGAGCCACCACACCATGAATGCCATGGGCCATGGCCTGCCCAACCTGATCGGCGTGGATCACAGCGGCCTGGCGCAGAAGATCCGGCGCCTGGTGCCCGAGTACATGGTCATGGGCGAGCGCGGCATGGCCGATATGGCCGAGATGGAAATGCCCCTGCCCGACAACACCTTGCCCATGATGACGGGGCAGGGGCCGTTTGGCGGTGTCGAGATGGGCGGCATGTTCTCCATCCTCAAGGTGCGCAAGGACCAGAAGCCGGGCGACTACAGCGACCCCGGCTGGTACGCCCAGCCCAAGGGCAGTCGCGCTTTCGAGTGGACCGGCGCGCCCCTGCCGACGCCGGCCCGCTTTGCCGCCGAGGGCGGCCAGTCCATGCCGCGCCAGCAGGCGGCGCCCGCCTCGGGCACTGTCCCGACCGAGCTGCGCGCGCGCAAGCCCCAGGGCGGAGGCCATGGTGGGCACAGCGGGCATTGAGCCCGGCACCTGCCGAAAACCTCATCACAACCCTTTTTCGAGACCCCTCATGAAATTCAATCCCTCGCGCACCGCGCGCCACGCTGTCCCGGCTGCAGCCTTGCTGGCCTTTTCCATCACCGCCCCGGCGGCCCTGGCCATGGACCATGCGGCCCATGCACCGGCTGCTGCGGCCGCCTCGGGCCCCACGGCCCCGGCGCCCTGGACCCTGGGCGAGCTGCGCAAGATCGACGCCGCCGGCGGCAAGATCACGCTCAAGCATGAAGAGATCGCCCATCTCGACATGCCGCCCATGACCATGGTGTTTCGTCTGCGCGATGCGCGCCTGCTGGAGGGCCGCAAGGTCGGCGAGCGCCTGCGCTTTCGGGTCGAGATGCAGGCCGGCGGCCTGGTGGTGACGGCGCTGGAGCCGGCGCCCTGAACCCGCCGAGCCTTCCGTGCGCGCGGGCGCAGATCGCTCAGCGTTTGAAAAAGCTGCGCATTTCTGCCTTCCGGCCCGCGCGCGACTGCGGCTAGAATATGCTCCGACGCGCTGGAAACAGAGCGTCACCGCCGATTTACCAACTACTTGCGGGCGGGCTAACAAATACGGCTAAAGCGTTGCGGCTCCGAGATGCCCCGGGCCGGCAACTGCCGGTGTCAGGGCTCTCGGAGTTTTTCATTCATCATGCAAGGTCTCGCTTCTTTCGACCGTTGGCTGACCCGCCGCGCCGCCGGCCACCTCAGCGCCGTTCGCACAACGCAGCCCAGCCTGCGCCATTTGGTGCCCGACACCAGCCCTGCGCCTCAGCCTGCCACCCTCTCGTTCACCGCCCAGCCGGCGCCGGCCGCGCAGCAACAGCAACAGCAGCACTTGCTCAGCCCCACGGGCGAGCACCTGGCCACGCTGCCGCGTGGCGCCAGCGCGGCGCAGGTTCTGCGTGCGGCCCTGGGCCTCAAGGCCGGTGACTGGATTGGCGTGCTGGCCGATGAAGGCCGCAGCCGCGGCCTGCAACAAGCCTGGCGCCTGGCCCTGCTGCGCCAGCAGGGCGGGGCTGTGCAATGGCTGAGCGAGCCCCTGTGGGCCCGCCCGGGCCAGCGCCCGGCGCAGCTCCAGCAAGCGGCCCAGCGCCTGGCGCTGCAAGCGCTTTGGCAGCAAGGTTTTCGCCTGCGCGACACGACGTTTGCCCTCGACCTGCACTGATCCATCGGGGCGGCACAAGCCCCCAGCTTGAAGTCCGCCACAGGCTGGCTGGCGCGCTGTTGCCGGCCCACAATCGCCGGGCCGAAATGTCTCGGCCTTTGGAGATCGGGCCATCATGCGTGCATTTCGGATCGACAGCAGGACTTGGACGATGGCCCAGCGCGGCGCGCTCGTCGCCGCATTCACCGCCGCACTTGCCGTGCCAGGCTGGACGCAAGCCGCCGTCGATTGCGGCATGTCGCCTGCGTTTGAGCAGAAGGACGGCAATGCCAAGGGCGGCCGCACCGCCGTCTGGGCCGATGCGCAGAACCAGGCGCTGATGTTCATCGACGGCCTCAACGTCAACACCGACGGCACCCGCCGCAGCTACAGCGTCAGCGATTTCTGGGGCGAGCGGGTGGCGCTCAACAACCTCTGCAATGCCATGAGCGACGCCTGCGCCGGCCTGGACAAGGGCGGCCTGCAAGCGCGCCGCGAGCTGGTGCAGCAGGCCGCGGCCCAGGGCTGGCCGGCCGAGATGTGGAAGCGCAGCAAGCTCTCGGCCGACATCATCCCGCTCCGGAATGGCAAGCCCTGCCCCGAGGTCGATGGCTTTCTGGTCTCGGCCACGGCCTTGCGCAAGCCGGGTGTCAGCGATGCCTGTGACCTCACGGCATACGCCGATGCATTGGTGACGCCGGCCCTGGTGCTGCCCAAGGGCCCGAAGCGCGGCCAGCCTTCCGAGTTCGCGCAGCGCGGTGCCCGCATCGGCGATTTGGTGGTGGCGCTGCGGCGCGATGCCATGAGCCCGGTGTTCGCCGTGGTCGGGGATTCCGGCCCCTCGGACCAGCTGGGCGAGGGCTCGGTGGCGCTGAACGGCAAGCTGCTCGGCAAGACCGAGCCGCCGCTCAACTACCAGGAGCTTCGCGGCAAGGGCGCGTTCAAGGGCAAGGCCTGGACCGTGCCGCCCACCGTGGTGCTGATCTTCCCGGGCAGCCGCAATGCGGCCGATCCCTGGCTGACGCCCGATCGCATCGACGCCGCAGCACGCGAGCGCTTCGAGGCCTGGGGCGGACTGGCGCGCGCCCAGGCCTGCGCCGCGGCATATCCACGCTGAAGCTCGGGCGCCTGTCGCAAGGGCGGCGTTGCACGGCGGCGCGTCCGCTTGTCCGCGCACCTAGAATGCCTGCATGCGTTTTCCTTCGGCCCGCATCCGTCGCTTCATCTCCTGGTTCGCCTGCCTGGCGATCCTGATGAGCGCGCTCGCGCCGACGCTGTCGCACGCCTTGGTCTCGCGTGCGGCGGGCGATGTTTGGGTGGAAATCTGCTCGGTCACCGGTGCCAAGCTGGTGCGCCTGGACAGCGGCGCGGCCGCAGATGACACGCAGGCCGCTGGGCCCGGGCACGAGACCGCGCCCGTCCACACCTACAAGCATTGCCCCTACTGCGCCATCCACAGCGATGGCCTGGGCCTGCCGCCGCCGGCCATGGCCGAGCCGGCCCTGCTGAGCCTGGGAGATGCCGTCCCGGCGCTCTTTCTCCGCGCGCCGCGAACCCTGTTCGCCTGGGCCAGCGCCCAGCCGCGCGCGCCCCCTCTGAACTCCTGACACCGCAGCCAGCCGGCCTGTGGCGACGCTGACGCGCGTTGCCGCGGTCGCCATTTCTGTCTTTGTGTCGCGCATCCGCCGGGGGGCTCTTTGCAGGTGCTCAGCGCGGCTGCGCTGGAGTGATTCCATGTCTTCCTGGATCGAGCGCGTCCTGCGCGCCATGACGCATTTCAATGTCGGGGCCGCCTTGGCCTGCATCGCCTACGCGCTTGTGCAGCTCAGCGGAGGCCAGCCATGAACGAGCTGCCAGCCGATGCGTACGCGCAAGAGTTGGGCGCGGCCCTGTGGGCCATGCTGGGTTTTGCCGTCGTGCTGCTCGCGGCCGCGGCTGCGGCTTTGACCTTGACCGGGGCGGCGCGCCCCGATCGCTTCGATCGCATGCAGGCGCCCGCATTGGCCATCGTGCCGCATGCCTGCCTCTGCAGCGCCCCCAGCAGCTCACGCTGAGCCCCGTTGCGATGGGGCGCGCCTCCTGCGCCCCATCGCGTTCCGCCTGGCGTTCCCATTTTTGTTTCTTTCTCTCCCCCTTCCTTTTTTTCCCCTTTCTCTCTCATGTCTACCTTGAAACCGATCGCCCTGGCCGTTCTGGCCCTGTCCTCCACCCAGTTCTGGGCCCGCGATGCTCATGCGCAGAGCTCGGCGCCGGAGGCGCAGCTGCTGGGCCGTGTCAGCGTCAGTGGTGCCGCCGCCAGCCCGGCCCTTGAAGGCCCCAGCGGCAGCAGCTCGCGCCTGGCCCTGAGCCTCAAGGAAACGCCGGCCAGCGTCACCGTGATCGACCGTGAGGCCATCGAGATGCGCGGTGCCAGCAACACGCAGGAGATCCTCAAGAGCGTGCCCGGCGTGGTCTTCGCCGACCCGCCGGGTTCGGCTGGCAGCGTGTTTTACCGTGGCTTCGGCTCGGGTTCGCTGGCTCAGCTCTACAACGGCATCAGCGTGCAGTACGACGCCATCGCCGCCCGCCCGGTGGACAGCTGGATCGTCGAGCGCGCGGAGGCCATCGGCGGCCCGTCTAGCTTCTTGAACGGTTCAGGCGCCGTGGGCGGCACGCTCAACGTCATCACCAAGACGGCCGACCGCAGCGGTGACATCAGCCGCCTTTACCTGGCGCAGGGCGACCGGGCTCAGGCGGCTGCCAGCCTGCAGCGCGATCTCAAGGCCCTGGGGGCCGAGGGTCAGGTCTTGCGTGTCGAGCTGAACCGCAGCGAAGGCGCACTCTGGACCCAGGGCCGCGACCGCAGCGCCTGGCAGGCCGCCGCCTCCTGGCTGGCGCCGCTGGGTGCCAACATCACCCACACCCTGGCTCTGGAGCGCCAGCATGAGAAGGTCTTGCAGCCCTACTGGGGCACGCCCATGCTGCGCGCGGCAGACGGCACCGCCAGCGGCGCCTTCCGCCTGGACCCGGGCACCTTCGGCGTCAACTACAACGTGGTCGATGGCCGCTTCGAGCAGGACGTCAGCTGGGCCCGCTCCATGCTGGACTGGCGCCTGAGCGAGCAGACGGCGCTGCGCCACACCTTCTATCACTACGACGCGCTGCGCGACTACGACAACGTCGAGGTCTATAAGTTCGTGCAGAACAACAGCCAGGTCGAGCGCTCCAGCGCCTTGCTGCAGCGCCACGACCAGCAGGTCTGGGGCAGCCGCATGGAGCTGAGCCACCGCAGCCAGATCGCTGGCCACCGCTCTGACTTTGCCGCCGGCTGGGACTGGAGCTACAACCGCCAGACCCGCTTCCCGCTCTCGGTCAACGACCCCTTCGATGTCACCAGCCCCTACACGCCGCGTGACAGCTATTTCCTGCAGACCCCCGGTGTCAGCCGCGTCTACACGCCCGGCGCCACCAATCTGCTGCACACCATGGCGGCCTTCGCCGAGAACCGCACCGAGCTGGGCGAGGGCTGGGCGCTGGTGAGCGCGCTGCGCCTGGACCGCATCAGCCTCGATGTGCGCAACCATCGCACGGTCACCGCCACCAACCCGGCCCTGTTCCAGACGCGCTTCAAGCCTTTGACCGGCCGCCTGGGCTTGGTCAAGGACCTGTCCAAGGACTGGCAGGTGTATGCCCAGGCGAGCACCGCGGCCGATCCACCGTCGGGCGTGCTGGCCACGGCCGGCTTCAATGCCTTGCGTGACTTCGAGCTCACGCGCGGCCGCCAGTTCGAGCTGGGCAGCAAGCTCAGCTTCGACCAGGGCCGTGGCTGGGCCACGCTGGCGGTCTACGACATTACGCGCAAGAACCTCTCCATCACCGACCCCAATGACCGCACCAAGGTGATCCCCGTGGGCGCGCAAAGCAGCCAGGGCCTGGAGTTGAACGCGCGCTGGCGTGCCAGCAGCGCCTGGACCCTGGCCGGCCAGGCCAGCTACACCCGCGCCCGTTTTGATCGCTTCGTCGAGAACGTGGGCACGACGCCGGCCTCGCGCGCCGGCAATCGCCCGGCCAATGTGCCCGACGTGATCCTGGGCCTCAGCGCCGACTGGCGCGCGAACGCGGCCCTGACCCTGTCGGCCGATTGGCGATATGTGGGCAAGCGCTATGCCAACAGCGCCAACACGATCTGGGACGAGGCTTACTCCCTGCTGGGTCTGGGGGCGCAGCTGAGCATCACGCCGCAGCTGACGGCCCGCCTTCGCATCGAGAACGTCACCGATCGACGTTATGTTGCCAGCCTGAGCAGCGATCTGCCATTCTTGGGCGCACCCCGCAGCCTGAGCGCCGCGCTGGACTGGCGCTTCTGAAAACTTGGGCCCCTCGCTCCGGTGTCACCCGCTGAATGCGGATACACCGTGTCGGTCCCCCGAGGGGACAGAGGTGCCGGCGGCCCAGAGCCGCAGGCACCTCTTTGACGGGCCGGCTTGGGAGCGGCCCGGCGCTCGGCCCGCTGTAGAAGACATGGTGAACTGAGATGAAACGCTTCCTCTACCTGCTGCACCGCTGGGCTGGCATTGCGCTCTGCCTGGTGATGGCGCTGTGGTTCCTGTCCGGCATGGTCATGCTCTATGTCGGCTACCCCAAGCTGACGCCGGCCGAGCAGCTGCAAGGCCTGCCGGCGCTGGACGGGCAGGGCTGCTGCGTGCCGGTGGCGCAGGCCTTGCAGGCCTCGGGCCTGGAGGGCGCCAGCCAGTGGCGGCTGAGCAGTGTGGCGGGCCAGCCGCGCTACATCTTCAGCGACGGGCGCGGCAAGCGCCTGGTGGCCGTGGATGCGCGCAGCGGTCAGCGCATTTCGAGCGTCAGCGCGGATCAGGCGCTGGCGGCTGCGCGCCACTTTGCGCAGGATGTGCCGGCCGAGCTGCTGGCGCGGGTGGAGGAAGACGCCTGGACCCACTCCAAGGCCATGGACCCGCACCGCCCGCTCTACCGCGTGGCGGTGGCTGATGAGGCGCAGCGCTGGTTGTACGTCAGCGGCGCCACCGGCGAGGTGGTGCGTGACGCCAGCTTCACCGAGCGCAGCTGGGGCTGGCTGGGCGCCTGGCTGCATTGGCTCTACATCTTCCGCGGCGGTGCGGTGGATGCCTGGTGGACCGACATCGTCATCTGGCTGTCCATCGCTGGCGGCGTGCTGGGCCTCAGCGGCCTGTTGGTGGGCGTGTGGCGCTGGCGCTTCAAGGGCCGCTACAAGAGTGGCTCGCGCTCACCCTACCGCGAGGGTTTCGCCCGCTGGCACCACATCCTGGGCCTGGGCGGCGGCGTGCTGGCCCTGACCTGGGTGCTCAGCGGCTTGTTCTCCATGAACCCCTGGAAGGTGTTCGAGACCCCGGGCCCCGAGCCCGACCGGGCCGCCTATGCCGGCGGGCCGCTGCGGGCCGACCAGGCCGGCGACGTCGGCGCGCTGCTGCGCCGCCTGGCCAGCGAGGGCCAGCCCGCGCGTCAGCTCGAGTGGCGCCGTGTGGCCGGCGAGATGCAGCTGCTGGTGCAGACCGGTGCGGCCAGCTTTGCGGTGGATCCGAACGGCGAGCGCCGCTTGCCCATGAGCGAAGAGGCGCTGCGCGAGGCCGCGGCCCGTCTGCTGCCCCAGGCCCGCATCGCCCGGCAGGAGTGGCTGCAGCGCTACGACGCTTACTACTACAGTCGCGAGCCTCACACCATGACGGGCCAGCGCGAACGCCCCTTGCCCGTGATGCGCCTGCGCTTTGACGACCCGCAGTCGCACTGGGTGGTGATCGACCCGGCCAACGGCCACATCGTGCAGCTGAGCAGCAGCCGGCAGCGAACAGAGCGCTGGTTGTTCGCCTTTCTGCACAGCTTCGACCTGCCGGTGTTTCTGAATGCCCGCCCCCTGTGGGACGGCTGGATGCTGGGCTTCAGCCTGGCCGGCCTGGGCCTGAGCCTCAGCGCCGTCGTGCTGGCCTGGCGGCGCCTGCGCGGCCCGGGCCGCCGGTCTCGCAGCCTTGAGTCAGCACCGGCGCCTGCCGCCATAGGCCCGCGCGCCACCCCGTCCTTTCTCACTGCCACCACCCCATCCTCCGCTCCCCTGAAAGAAGAACTGCCATGAAAGCCTTGAACCCCCATGCCTTGCGGCCACTCCATCTGGCCTTGCTGAGCGCACTGCTGCCCCTGGCGGGCGCTCAGGCGCAGACGCAGACGCTGGCGCAGACGGCCACCCTGCCGCCGGTCAGCATCAATGCAGCGCCCATCATTGAAGCGCAGCGCATCGACAGCTTTGCCTCCCTGAGCACCGTGGTGGGCGAGCAGCAGCTGCGCGAGCTCAATGCCCTGGATCTGTCCTCGGCGCTGCGCCGCACGCCCGGCGTGGCGGTGTCGCGTTTCAATCCCGTGGGCTCCTTCGGTGGCGATGAGGGCGGTGCGGTCTATGTGCGCGGCCTAGGCGCCAGCCGGCCGGGCAGCGAGATCAAGACCTATGTCGACGGCATCCCCTTCTACATGGGCGTCTGGAATCACAGCCTGCTGGACCTGCTGCCGGTGCATGGCATGCAGAGCATCCAGGTGCTCAAAGGGCCGCAGCCGCAGCAGGTCGGCAACACCTTTGCCGCCATCGACCTGCGCAGCCGAGAGGCGCGCCAGCCGGGCTTGAGCGGCCAGCTGCGTTTGCAGGCCGGCAGCTTCGCCACCGTGCTGGAGCAGGCCGAGCTGGCCTGGCGACATGAGGGCAGTGAACTGCTGCTGGCCCAGGGCGCGGCCCGCTCCGACGGCCACCGCGAGGACGCCGACGGCCGCCTTGGCAATCTGATGCTCAAGGCCAGCCAGCGCATCGATGCCCACTGGAGGCTCGGCGTCCTGCTGCTGGGCGCCGACAACAAGGTCCGCGACCCCGGCGAAGAGGGCAAGCCCGCCAGCATGACCGGCAGCTTCGCCACGCGTGGCAGCCTGGCCGCCCTGAATCTGCAACACCAGCATGGCAGCGCCCAAAGCAGCTTGCAGGTCTACAGCAACCATGGTGACAGCGACTGGGCCAATCCGCAGGCCGCGCTGACCCACAGCCACTTCAAGCTCTCCGGTCTGCGCTGGCGCGAGCAGCTGCAGCCCTGGGCCGGCGGTGAGCTGCAACTGGGACTGGACATCGACCGCATGCGCGGCGGCGTGGCCTTCAACGGCTTCAGCGCTTTCGAGGGCGAGACCCTGCGCCTGAGTTCCCCCTTCCTGGCCCTGGCTCATACCCTGAGCCTGGGCGAGGGCTGGAGCGCCACGCCCTCGGCGGGCCTGCGCCTGTATCGCCACAATGTCTTCGGCAACAGCAGCGCGCCCCATGCCGGCCTGCTGCTGGAGAAGCAAAACCTGGCCCTGCGCCTGAATGCCTCGCGCGGCCTCAACCATCCGGGCCTGGATGCGGCCCTGCTGAATGCCATCGTGCCGCCTCTGGCCGGTGCTTCGCCGCAGGGCTGGCGCCAGCTGTCGCCCGAGCGCATGGTCCATCTGGAGGCCGGCCTGCGCTGGCAGCTGGCCGCCCAGAGCAGCCTGGACCTCGCCTTGTTTCGTGACGATCTGAAGCAGCGTTATGTCTTTGCATTTCCGCCCGCGGTGAGCATGCCCAGCTTTACCAATCTGGGTGACTATCAGGTGCGCGGCACCGAGATCAGCTGGAGCCACACTTGGAGCCCGGCCTGGAGCAGCTACGCCGGCCTGACCCTGCTGGACAGCAGCCTGGTCGATTTGCCCTACGCGCCCAAGCGGGCCCTGGCCCTGGGGCTGAGCTGGCGCACGGGCGCCTGGCGCCTGAACGCCGATGCGCAGCTGCAGAGCGCCATGTTCGTGCTCAACAAGGCCCGTGCCGATGGTGCCCCCAACACCGCCCGCGTCAGCGGCTTTGGCGTGCTGAACCTGCGTGTCGCCCATGCGATGACGGCCCTGGGCCTGCGTGGCGAGTGCTTTCTGGCCCTGGAGAACCTGACGGATCAGCGCTACGGCTACCGTCCGGCTTACCCCATGCCCAGCCGCTCGGCCCAGATCGGCCTGAGTGCCGCCTTCTGATGCCCTGCGAAAGGATGTTTGCAATGTGGAATCGACGCGAAGCTCTGGCGGCCGCCTTGCTCCTGACTGCGGCGGGCCTGACGGCCGCCGCGCCCACCCGGGCGCAGGACAGCCCGGATCAGGCCGCGGTGCGGCAGTTGCTGATGCAGACCTTTGACAAGCCCGAGGCGCGCCTGCGGGTCGAAGCGATTGCGGTTCAGGCCGACCATGCCGTGGCCAGCTGGGCTCAGGGTGAACGTGGGGGCCGTGCGCTGCTGCGCCGCCACGGGCCGGCCTGGCAGATCGTGCTGTGCGCGGGCGATGGGCTCAAGCAGGCCGCCGGCTTGCGCGAGGCCGGCCTGAAACCGGCAGAGGCACAAGCCCTGGCGGACCGCCTGGCCCGGCTCGAAGCCCGCCTCAGCCAGGCGCAGCGCGAGCGCTTCGGCCGTTTCGAGGGCCAGGTGCATATGGATGCGGCGGGCCACCATCCGCCGCACATCCACGGCCACTCGCATTGAGGGGCGGGGTTTCAGTCCTTGTGGCGCGCGTAGTCATTCGGGGTGTGCCCGATCAGGCGTCGAAAGGCGGTGCTGAAATGCGCCTGGTCGAAGAAGCCCAAATCCTGCGCCAGCGCCGCCCAGGAGATGGTTTCTCCGGCCTGCACGCGGGCCACAGCTTCGTGCATGCGGTAGCGCTGGATCACCCACTTCGGCCCGACGCCGACGTACTCTGAAAACAGGCGCTGCAGCGAGCGCAGGCTCATCTGCCAGCGAGCAGCCAGGGCCTCTGCACTGTGCAGGCTGAGTTCCGCGGCCACGCTGTCGACGATGCGGCCAGCCAGCAGCGCCTGCGCGTCGGGCGCGGGCAGGCGGGCCCGCAGAAAGTCCAGGACATGCGTGGCCGAGTCTTCCATCGCCTCCATCTCCAAGGCCGCATTCAGCGCTTGGGACTCAGGCCCGAACAGGTCCAGCAGTGGCCGCGAGCAATCGCTCAAGGCCGAGACCGGGCCACCCAGCCAGGGGCGGAAGGCGCCGGGCCTGAACTTGATGCCCAAGGCCAACGAACGCCCCGCCAATTCACGCGACCAGCGCCGGCTGTGCACGCCCCAGACGGCCGCGGCTCCGGGCTCCAGTACCAGATGAATATTGGGGTGGGGCAAGGTTTCTTGCAGCTGCGGCGCCAGGCCTTCAAGATTCCAGCGCACGCGCCAGACATGCTCGATCCAATCGGCCAGGTCTTCGGGCGGCGCCAGGCGCTGGTGTTCGAACTCGCCGACCGGTACGCGGTGCAGCACGCCGCGCGGCGGGGTGCGCAAGGGGTGCAGTGCCGCGTGTCGTGTTTTTCCAATCTTGTCTTGGGACATGGCGGGTTCAATGGCGGCCGGATGGATTCGCACCGAATCAGCTTGAAAGAAAGTTCATCTTGCCATGAGGCCCCTGCACCTCTTCACCTCTATCCTCTGGGCTGCCGCGCTGGCTACGGGCAGCAGCCTGTTGCTTGCGCAAACTCAGCCAACCAAACCCGCAATTCAAACGGAGCGCGCCATGAGCGACCGCAGCAATTTCAGCCATCAAGTCAGCGGCCCCTTCGAAGTGAAGCTCGCGCCTCAGGAGATGAGCGCTGTGGCCGCCAGCAGCGGCCTGGGGCGCATGTCCCTGGACAAGCGGTTCCACGGTGCGCTGGAGGGCAGCAGCACCGGCGAGATGATTGCTTTCCGCAGCGCCGTCAGCGGCTCGGCTGGCTATGTGGCCATGGAGCGGGTTCTGGGCACACTGGACGGCCGCGCTGGCAGCTTTGTGCTGCAACACAGTTCCACCCTGGACCGCGGCGCACCGACCCAAAGTATCACCGTGGTGCCCGATTCAGGCACCGACGCTTTGACGGGCCTAAGGGGCCGTATGGTCATCGACATCGCCCCGGGTGGCGCACACAGCTATCGTTTTGAGTACAGCCTGCCGGAGGCGGGCGTGAGTCCCTGATTCGGCGGGGATGTCGGTTCTCGGCACATTGCGGACCTCTGTGGGGTTGTCGTTCTTGCTGCGGTGTCTCGTCCCGCCGCCGGGCTCATGGTTCGCGGGTCGGCTCTGCGAGCCGACTTCCCTCGCTGCTCGCTTCGCGGCTCAGCGGCGCCAAACTCCCTCCGTTCGCTGCGCTCACTGTGGTCAAACAGTGGCGCCGAGTCAGCACTTGAAGCGCGCGAGTACGCGCGCCTGAGCCGCTCCGCTGCGCCCTCGGCCGCGCACAAATCGCCCGTCGGCGGGCCGAGCCACCTTCGGAGTTGGCGTGTTCCACCGTGGATGAGGCACATCGACCGCGATGCAAGCGCCCTGCAGCCCGGGCTGCTGCCGGGCGATTTGTGCCGGGCCGAGCAGCACAGCGGCTCGGGGCGCGCACGTACTCGTGCGCTTCAAGTTCTGACTTGGCGCTTCTGTCTGAACGAAGCGAACGCAGGGAGCGGAGTGAGTTATGCGCCAGCCCCGAGGCGCGAGCAGCGCAGGGAAGTCGGCCCGTTAGGGCCGACCCCGGAACCATGAGCCCGGTGGCGGCACGGGCTGCAGGGCCTCACGAGCAAAACCAAAGGCTGCTTCGTGCCGCAAGCCGCCGTCGCCGCCAATGCGAGATTCAGCGCTTGATGCGGCTGATCTTGGTGCCTTCGATGCTGAGGCTTGCCATCAGGCCTTGCTGGTCGGTGATGAAGGCGTAGGCATCGTCTTTCAGGGTGGAGGTGCTGAGGTTCTTGGCCACACCTTCGTTGACCAGCACCAGGCTGGGGCCGACACCGAACTCCCAGCCCTTGGATTTGGCCAAGTAGCGCACCGCCTTGTCGCTCATCAGGAAGACGACGTAGGCGTAGGACTCGGCGCCGGCTTGCCAGCCCCAGGAGGCAGAGACCGAGTTGTAGTACTCGCTGACGGCGCCCTGTTTCATGAGCACTCCTTCGCCGTAGCTGCCGCCGAAGACCAAGCCGGCCTTGACGATCTTGGGGAAGACCAGCACGGCACGCGCCTTTTTGGAGATGGTTTCCGCTACCGGATTGCTCTTGTAGAGCGCGGCGAGGGCTTGTTGGGCATCTTTGTTCAGATCTTCGGCGCTGGCCGCTGAGGCGGACAGGGGCGACAGCCCGCCCAGCACGCTGAGGCTGGCGGTGAGCATTGCCGCGCTGATGCGCAGGAAGGGGCGGCGGGTGGAGGTGGATTGCGTATGGATCATGGCAGGCCTTGAGTTGGCGGCGGCGCGGCAGGGGCACCGACACGGTGCTTGTAGATTGCCTGGCTTGCGCGGTCTGTTCGCTGACGAACGCACAATCGAGGGTTTCGGTCCGAGGCGCTCGTCGTGTTGGGCCGGTTCTGTGCCCTGCCAGTCTTCTTGCGCCCCGAATGAGTCCTCTTGCCCTCGCCCTGGTGCTTGCCGCCGCCATCTGCCACGCCAGCTGGAATCTGATCGCCAAGCGCAGCGGTGGGGGCGGCAACGAGTTCGTGCTGATGAGTTCCATCTTGGTTGGCCTGGTTTGGGCGCCGGTGGTGGCATGGACTGGCGTCGAGGGTGTGGCGACCTGGGGTTGGCTGGAGTGGACGGTTCTGGCCGTCAGCGCTGCCGTGCATGTGCTGTATTTCCGTTGCCTGCTCCATGGCTACTCGGTGGCCGACCTGACCGTGGTCTACCCGCTGGCACGCGGCAGCGGGCCCTTGCTGAGCTCGGTGGCCGCAGTCTTCGTGCTGGGTGAGAGTTTGAGTTGGCTGGGCGCCGCGGGCGCCTTGGCGGTGGTCTCCGGGGTGTTTCTGATCGCCGGCGGCCCGGCGCTCCTGCGCCAGCTGCTGGGGCGAGGCGAGGCCGGGGCCTTGAGCGAGTCGCGCGCCTTTGTGCGCCAGCGCCTGCATCGCGGCCTGTTCTGGGGCGCATTGACCGGGGTGTTCATTGCCACCTACACCGTGATCGATGGGTACGCGGTCAAAGTGCTGCTGATCTCGCCCATCCTGGTCGACTACGTCGGCAATGTCTTGCGCATCCCGGTGATGGGGCCGTTCGCGCTGCGCGATCCGGCGCGGTTCAAAGCGGTCTGGCGGGCGCAGTGGAAGGCTGCGCTGGCCATCGCCGTGTTGGGGCCGATGAGCTACATCATGGTGCTCTACGCCATGCAGCTGGCGCCGCTGAGCCATGTGGCGCCAGCGCGCGAGGTGTCTATGCTGTTCGCCGCTCTGGCGGGTGGCAGCCTGTTGGGCGAAGGCGACCGCTGGCTGCGCCTGCTGGGTGCTGCAGCGATTGCGCTGGGCGTGGCGGGCCTGGCGCTGGGATGATGGACAAGACTGAAGGCGGCAAGGCGAACCTTGCTCTCCATGCGACAAACTGATGCGCGCCACCGCAACAAACTCAAGGCCAGCGCGCCGAACCGGGGGAAAAAATCATGATGGAAGTCATTCTTCGTTTGCTGGACAAGCTCCTGGGCTTGTCGAAACCGGTCATTCCGGAACCTCCGCCGATGCCGGCAAACCTGACGCCGGAGCGACAGGCGAGGTTGAGCGATCTCTACCTGGAGCTGGGTTCCGAGATGCGCGCCCTGCGGGCCACCGAGGCGTCCATGGCGGGCTTGTTCTTCACTGTGGTCGGTTTGCTGTTCGCGGGCGGTATCAGCTTGCTGGGCAGCGAGAAACTCAGCTGGGGCGTCAAGCTGTGGGGCATCGTCGGATCTTCGCTTTTCTTGCTTCTGTTCTGGTTCGCCCTGCATGCCCGGATCCTGCATGACCATGTGTCCTACAGCCATTTGATGAGTCGTCGCAGCTTCCTGGATGCGCAGTGGTTCTGGCCCGGGATGCCGGGGCGGCCGCCTCATCTCAAGGGCGGGCATGGCGGCCCGGGGTATCGAAAGACGCAGGCCCTCATCGCCTTGTCCGCCTTGTCGGTGCTGACCCTGCTCTTTGCCATGCTGATCGCGGCCTACAGCGCGGGCGCTGAAGCGAAAGACAGCAACGGCCCGACACGGGATGGCGCCGCGACACCCGGGGCAGCTGCGAGTGCCAGCGCCTCCGCGCGCCCTGCCAGTGAGGCTCCGGCACAGCCCACGGCCGCCGTCGCATCGCGCCCAAGCTCAGCGCCTGGCCAACCTGTTCGCGGCAGCTAGCCAGCGCCCAGGTCGTCGCGAGGCGCATTCGCCCGTTCTGTCGCTGCCCCTGTTTCAGGGGGCGGTGTTCGCACGCGACGGTGCTACAGTGGATCGAACTGCAGGGATCCACCCCCTCTGAGCCGCCGGGACAGGCAGCCAGGACGAGACAAACAGCCAAGACTGCGTGTCCGGCGCCTGCCGCCGGTCTGCGTGCTGCAGCGATGGACCCCGCCGGCTTTCCCCTGTCCCGCCGCCGCCTCTGCGCCTGGGCTCCCTGCCTGCCCGTCAGCGCCTGCGCCAGCTGGGCTGCGACCAGCCACGCCGCCAGCGCGGCCGAGCCTGCGCCCTTGCGCTGGGTGGCCGGTGACCTGCCACCGTTTGCCTGGCAGGGCAGCGAAGGCCCGCAAGGTTATGCCTACGAGCTGGCCCAGTTGATGGCCGAACGCCTCGGCAGGCGCGATGCCGTGCAGTTCTTCCCCTGGGCGCGCGCGGTGCGCATGACCGAGGCGGGCGAGGCCTTGGGCGTGTTTCCGCTGGCGCGCACGCCGGACCGCGAGCACAAGTTTCGCTGGCTGATCCTGCTGATGCATGTCAGCTATGCCTTGGTGGGCCGGGCCGGTGGCGGCGCGCTGAGCCTGGAGGCTCTGCGCAGCCGGCGCGTCGGCGTGCTGCGCGGTTCGCCCATCATCAAGAATCTGCAGGCCGAGCGCTTCAGCCAGATCATCGAGGCCAAGGACTACAAGGATTTGCTGCGCATGCTGCGCAGCGACATGCTGGATGCGATTTATGCCGGTGCGCCCATGCTCAATGCTGCCATCGAGTTGAATGGTTATGCGCGCAGCGCGTTCCGGACCCTCGCCCATCTGGGTGAGGCCGACCTCTACATGGGCTGCTCTCTGCATGTCAGCGAGGTCGAGACTGATCGCTGGTTGCACGCCTACCAGCAGCTGGTGGCCGACGGCAGCGTTGCCCGGCTGCAGCAGCGGTATTTCAGATAGGGGTCTGCGCCCAGCCCCGTTCGGGCGGCTTTGCGTTATGGTCCGGGAATCGCTGGCCGCAGGCGCAGCGTTTTTGACGCCGGTCGCTCCGCTCGTGAACTGTCTCGCTTCATCCCGCTTTCATCGCCGTTCGGCGGCGCTGAGTCTGCTGCTTTTGCTGGCCATGAGTTCAGCCTGGAGCGCGGGCTGCCGCCATGCTCTGCGCGTCACCCGTGCGAGTTGGCCGCCTTACCTGGTCAATCATGAGGACGGTCAGCACAGCGGCATGGATTTCGAAATCCTGCAGGCTTTGATGAACGAAAGCGGTTGTCGTCTGCAGTGGGTGGATCCGCTGCCGCGGCGGCGGCGCATCCTGCAGCTGCAAGAGGGCGAGATCGACCTGATCCTGGCCGCCACGCCCAAGAATCCGCCCGCCGCCGGCGTCCGATACACCCGCGTCTACCGCGAGGAAGTGCTGGGTGTGCTGGCCTTGCGCAGCCTGAAGGGGCGCGAATTGCCCGCGCCTGCCGCCCGCCTGAGCAGCTTCGAGGATGTGCTGCGCACGCGCACGCCGCTGCTGGTGCTCAACGCCGGGCGCCTGGGGCCGGACTTCGAGCCCTGGCGCGCACCGCTGCGCGAGGCCGGCCTGTTGGAGCTGTTCGAGACCCATGGCAAGGGCGTGGCCATGCTGCAGCGCCAGCGCGCACCCCTGATCCTGGGTGATGTGGCGTCCTTGCTGGATCTGGCCCGCAAGCAAGACATGGTGCTGCAGCTCATGCCCTTTGGCACGGTGCGCGGGCCGGTGGCCTTCATGCTGAGCGAGAAAAGCGTCAGCGAGGCCGATGCGCAACTGCTGGATCAGGCGCTGGGCCGGCTGGAGGCGCGTGGTGTGCTGCGCGAGATCCGGCGCCGCTACGGCCTGGATTGAGCGGAAGGCTCGCCAGGCCGCGCGCTGAGCGGCCGGGTTCAGGGCGCAGCGTTCTGCACCGGCAGGCCTTCGGCCTCCCATTCGGGCAGGCCGCCGCGCAACCAGTGCACCTTCTTGAAGCCTTTTTGCTGGGCCACGCGCGCGGCCTTGTAAGACTTCCAGCATTCCGCGCCGTTGCAGGCAAAGATCACAGCGCGGTTGACGTCGAGCTTGTCCACCTTGGCCAGCGCGCTGAAGTCGTCCTGGGCCGCATTGAAGGCGATGTCTTTCAGGCTCTTCTCGACATAGGGCACCCAGATGGCGCCGGGGATGCGGCGGGCCTGGAATTCTTTCTCGGTGCGGGTGTCGATCAGCAAGGCCCCCTGGCCTTGCAGCTTCTGCGCTTCGCGCGCGCTGACACGGGTCACGCCAGGCAGGCTGGTGGGCGTGAACAGGCCCAACTCGGAGACGCGCTTGTACTCGCCGCTGTCGGGTTTGAACTTGGTGGGCGGCAGGCCCACAGCCGCAGGCGGCGCATTGAAGAAGCTGCTCAGACGGCTGCGCACGTCTGCCGGCAGGTCTTTTTTGATCACCACGCTCAGGCCGGCCGGGACGCCCTCGGTCTTGGCCAGCACGCGGCCGATTTGCGGGTTCTGCGCCGACCATTCATTCCAATCGCTGGCCGTCACCACGGTGGCATCGGCCGCGCCCAGCATCAGGGCGGTCAGGCCGGCTTGCGGAAAGCGCTCATGGGCCACCTTCATGTCCTGCATGGACAGGCCGCCCTGGTTGAGCAGGCCGCGCGCCATATAGGTGTAGATCGAATCCTGCTGCGGCAGATAGATGCGGCGGGTCTTGAGCCCCGGGATGTCGGGCACTTCCTTGCGCACCACCAGCAAGAAAGGCTCGGATGCCTGGGTGGCACCCACCAGCTCGTAGCCGCGGTGCAGGGCCGAGGCGGCCACCTGAGCCGGGCCGATGAAGATGTCGAAGCCCGCGCTGCGGGTGGCGCGCATGACATCGGCCATGTCTTCGCTGGCGGTGGCGGCCACCGCTTGAGAGGCCGCCCGGCTGAGGGCGGCGTCGAGGGCGCTGTAGTGGATGCTGTAGCTGGCTTTCTTGGCGGTGGGTTCAACCGCGACCACGGCGCTCAAGCCGGCCTGGGCCGAGCCGCAGGCCCAGAGGCCCATCACCATGGCGGCGCGCCACATATTTGCAAGTGGTTTCATCGTCAACATCGGGCGGTTTTCTTGATAACAGGCTGGTCCGGCGTCTCAGTCCGGTTGCAGCCGCCAGAAGTCGTCGCCCCTCCCGATGGCGATGACTGGGACTCGGGCATCTTGCCCAAAGCCTGAAGTGTGCCCGTATTTCATGTCGTCACAGAGTCGAATGCAGAATGGGCGCGCGTCGCCCTCTAGGGCTATATCCTGAGCGGCGGCATGGCCGCCAGCCCCCAGAATGGCGCGCTTGCAAGAAAGATGCACTGGTTTCGAGCTTTCATTTCAGAGTCTGTTCTTTAGCCCAAACTTCCCTTCAAACACGCACCCCGGGAGACGATTGCATGAGCACGAAGAAGAACCCCTCCGCCCCCCTCCATGCCCGCCGCCAATGGCTGACTGGCACGGCTTCGGCCCTTGGCGCCGTCGGCCTGGGCAGTTGGATGGGCCCGGCCGCGGCCCAGACTGCTGCGGCTGCACCCGCCGCCAAACCGCTGCCGGCTTACGCCGCCTGGAAGAACGCCGCCCAGCTGATCCAGCACAGCAGCAGCACCCTGGAGACCCGCCGTTCGGCCTTCGGCACCAGTGTGATCACCCCGGCCTCGCAGCTTTACGTTCGCAACAACCTGCCCGCGCCCGACGCCGCCATCCTGGACGACCGAGATGCCTGGACCCTGTCGGTCGAGGGCGTCAAGAATCCGCGCAGCCTGCGTCTGGCCGAGCTCAAGACCCTGGGCCTGGAAACCGTGGCCACCGTCATCCAATGCTCGGGCAATGGCCGCGGCTTCTTCCCCAGCAAGCCCAGCGGCACGCCCTGGACCGTGGGCGCGGCCGGCTGCGTGCTGTGGAGCGGCGTGCCGCTGCGCAATGTGGTGACGGCGCTCGGCGGTCTGGCCGACGGCATGCTCTACATCACCGGCACCGGCGGTGAAAAGTTGCCCGAGGGCGTGGACCCGGCCTCGGTCATCGTCGAGCGCTCGGTGCCCATCAAGGCCCTGGAAGACGCGCTGCTGGCCTGGGAGATGAACGGCGAACCGCTGAGCCTGGCTCACGGCGGCCCGCTGCGCCTGATCGTGCCGGGCTACCAAGGCGTGAACAACATCAAGTACGTCAAGAGCCTGGCCTTCACCGCCCAGGAGTCCAAGGCTCGCATCATGTCGCACGGCTACCGCATGACTCCCGCCGGCGCCAAGGCCGCGCCGGACCAGCCCTCGGTGCTGGAGATGGGCGTCAAGTCCTGGATCAACGGCCCGCTGCCCGAGACCGGCCCGGTCAAGGAAGGCCTGGTGCAGATCCACGGCGTGGCCTTTGGCGGCACGCAGGCGATCAAGGGCGTCGAGGTCTCGGTGGACGGCGGCAAGAACTGGTACCCCGCCCGCCTGGTCGGCCCCGATCTGGGCCGCTTTGCCTGGCGCCAGTTCGTGCTGTCGGTACGCCTGCCTGCGGGCAGCTACACCCTGGCCAGCCGCGCCACCGATGCTCAGGGCCATGTGCAGGCCGAGCTGCGCGAGGAGAACCTCAGCGGGTACAACAACAACAGCTGGCGCGACCATGCCGTCACCATCACGGTGGTTTGAGTTGCGCGTCTGGCTTGGCTTGATCGGCGGCCTGGCCGCCATGCCGCTCGCGCTGGCGGCTGACGAGCCGCAGCAACTGGCGCGAGGCAAGGCCTTGTTCACCCAGACCCAGCCGGCCTGTGCCGTCTGCCACACGCTGGCGGCGGCCGGCTCGGAAGGTCAGGTCGGGCCGGTGCTGGACGAGCTCAAGCCCGACGCCGAGCGGGTGCGCAAAGTCTTGCGCTCGGGCCTGGGCGCCATGCCCAGCTTTGCAGACAAGCTCAGCGCGGCCGACATCGAGGCTTTGGCGGTGTTCGTGGCCCGCTCGACCGGCGGCGCTGTGCAACCACCCAAAGCTGCCCCATGAAGCGCAGGGCCGCCACCACGACGCGGCAGTGCCTGATTCGCAGCTTGTGGGCGGTCGGCGGCCTGCTGCTGGCGGCTTCCGCTTCGGCCTGGCCGGACCAGATCTTTCTGGTGCGACATGCCGAGCGGGCGGGCGAGCCCGCGGCCGACCCGGGCTTGAGCGCCGCCGGCCAGGTACGTGCCCAGTCCTTGGCTGAGGCGCTGGTCGCCGCTGGGGTGCGGGAGATCATCACCAGCCAGTTCCGTCGCACCCGTGAGACGGCGGCGCCGCTGGCGCAGCGGCTGCAGATCGAAGCCCGACCGGTGCCTGCCCGGCGCGGGGAAGGCGCCGCACATATCCAGGAGATCGTGGCGCTGACCCGTGCTCAGTCCGGCGGGGCGCTCTTGATCGTCGGTCACAGCAACACGGTGCCGGCCTTGATCGCGGCCCTGGGAGGGCCGCAGGTGGCAGAGCTGTGTGAAAGCAGCTATCAGCACCTCTTCGTCTTGCGGCCCGCTGTTTCCGCAGGCGTTCAGGCTTCACTGGCGCAGCTGCGCTACGGCGAGCCGAGCCCGGCCGCGCAAGCGGGCTGTCTTTGAGCGCGGGTCAGGCGCTCACTTGCCGACCGAGGGCGTGCGCGGCAGACGCGGTGCCTTGATGCTGGGGCGGCCAGCGGCAGTCGGATAGGCGGCCATCACGCGGGTCGGATCCACGGTGTTCAGATAGGCGGCGTACTGGCGTTCGGTGCAGTCCAGGGTCTGGCCGGCGACATGCTCACCCTTGTATTGCCCCTTGTGATAGACAAACACGTACTCGTCGGTGTCCGACTTGGCGGCGGCGTCACGGGCCGCGTAGCCCGCGCTGTACTTCTGCGCGCATTCGCTGCGTAGGGCCAGGCCTTCGGGGCTGTCTTGCGGCGCGGCGGCGGCGTGCGAGAGGGCGCTGAGGCTGATCAGGCTGAGGGCGAGCAGGGTGGTTTTCATGGCGATTCCTTGCAATGGGCGGGTGCAAAACTGGTGCCGCTGCAATGCACAGCGAGAGTCCAGGCGATGCACGCAGCTTAGTCCTCGCCCGCCCGGCGCGCCAGCCCATGTCTGCGGGCCAGGTTTTCCCGATTTCGTGACATCGCTCACGAAGTGCGGCTGCCGCGCACTGCGGGCAGGCCCCAGGTGGCGCCCGGGCGCGCCGCGCTACATTTCAGCCTGCCCCGCCGAGCCTTGCCGGGCGCGAACGTCTGCCCGCCCCGCTTTCAATGCTCCGATTTCCCGCCTTCGCCACCGTGAATGCCCCGGCCCGCAGTGCTGGTGTTTCGGCCATGGCTGCGTGGCTTCAGCAGCCGCGTCAGCCGCCCACACGCATGCAGCAATGCCTGACCCTGGCCCTGCTGCTGCACGTGTTGCTGGTGCTGGTCTTCGGCAACACCCAAGGCGGCACGGCGCCGGCGGGTGAGGGCGTCTGGGGGCGCATCAATGTGACTTTGCGTGGCCCCCGCCTGGAAGCGGGTTCGGGCGAGGCCGGCACCGGGGTGCCGCAGCAGACGGGCCCGGTGGGTCAGGCGCGACAGACTCGACACGGGGGCAGCGTGCGGCCCGAAGTGCCACGCGAGACGGGGCCGGGGGCGGCGCGACTGGGCGATTGGAACCCCACGCCGGCCGCGCAGGAAATGGAGCAAACCGGGCAGGACCAGGCTCGGCCGGTGGAGGGCCCCAAGCCTGCTCCCGAGCTCACGCCGGCCGCCGCTCCCATGCCCAAGTCCGTGCCCGCACCCGCGCCCGCGCCCGCGCCCGATCCAGCCCCGGCGCTGGAGCGCCTGCCCGAGCCGATGGCCTTGCCTTCACCGGACCCCACACCGCTGCCGGAGCCCTTGGCGGCGCGGGCGCTGAATCGATTGCGGGAAGCAGCGCCGCCCGTGAACCGGGCACGCGCCGAGCTCATTCCCTTGCAGTCCAGTGCCGAAGCCGCCCCCCTCGCGAGCTTGCCGGCCCAGGCGCCCGTGGCCTTCGTCCCGCCCGTGCAAACGCGCAGCCTGCCGGCGGCCAGCAGCCGCCTGAGTCGAGCCACGGCGCAAGATCTGAGCCCCACCCAACCCCTGCCGGCCCCGGCACAAACGGTGCAGCCCTTGCCGGCCTTCGAACCGGTGACGGCGCCGGTTCGCACGCGCCAACTGCCCCAGCCGAACCCGGCTGCGTTGACAGCTCCCACCCGATCCGAGGCCCTGCCTTTGCCGCCGCAGCGGGCGCCGGTGGAAGCGGCCGCAGCGCTGCCTCAGCTGCCAGCGCTGCCTGTTAGCAACCCTCAGATAGGCGGTGTGCCCAACACGGCGATCAGTGACGCCAAGGCCGAGCCCGCGGCCGCCCAGGTGCAGAGCAGCCCCAGCCCCAGCGCTCAGGCTGCCGACAGCAGCGCGGCCCGCAGCCCGGAGGCCGGGGCGCAGACTCAAGCCAAGCCCAGTGCCAGCCCGAACAACCCGGTCCACGCGCCCCCGGCGTCATCGAATGGCCGCAATGCCCAGCCTGGCAGTCCCGCCACGGCCACGCCCGCGTCATCGAGTCGCCCCGGTCAAGGCGCACCCGATGCCGGCGCGCAACTGGGGCACGATGTGGCGACGCCGGCCTCCACACCGCCCGATGCACCGCGCCTCAATCTCAATCTGCCGCGCGATATGCGCGGCGGCGCACTGCCCTCGCGCAGCAGCTCGGGCTTGCTGAACATGGTGCCGCCGCCGCCCGAGCGCAAATCCAAGCTGGAAGAAAGCATGGAGGCCGCCGGCAAGAAGGACTGCCGCAAGGCCTATGGCGAGCAGATGGGGCTGCTGGCCGTGATCCCGCTGGCCGCCGACGCGGTGCGCAAGAACGGCTGCAAGTGGTGAGCGGGAGCTGGATGTGCGCAGGCGGGCCCTCGGCCTGCTGCGGGCTTTCAGTCCTTGGGTTGGAACAAGGCCATGATGCAGGCCACCAACTGGGCCGGCCCGAAGGGCTTGGCCATGAATTCATCGGCCCCGACCTCATCCAGCTGCTGCCGCACCTGATCGCGTGGCTTGGCGCTGACCAGCAGCACCTTGGGCGGCAGGCCGTGGTCCAGGGTCAGTTGTTTGATACGGCGGCAGGCCTCCAGCCCGTCGAACTCGCCCGGCATCATGATGTCCATCAGCACCAGATCGGGTTTGATGATGGCCGCCTGTTCGACCGCGGTGACGCCATTGGTGGCCTCGTGGATCTCGAAGCTCTGGGCCAGGTCCAGGGTGGCGTGCAGCAGGGCCCGGATGTCGGGGTTGTCGTCAACGATCAGGATCTTTTTCATTGAGAGCAGTCCGGTGGGGCCGGAAGCGGCGGCGCCAAGCGCATGGCTGGACGGTAACTCAAGTGCGTGCGCCTCGGCAATGCAGATCTATCGGCCTGTGGCATATCAGGGAGTGCCGGCCCGTGGTTTGGGCTGGCGCAGGGCGGCCGCTTGCTGCTGGATGGCTGTGCGTTCCTCTGCGCTCAACCGCGTTGCATTGCGCACCTGCATGACCATGCGCGGGTTGGCGGCCAGCAGGGCTTCGTGGCGGATCAGAAAATCCCAGTACAAGGTGGTGAAGGGGCAGGCGCGCTCGCCGAGGCGCTCGGCCGGGTCATACGGGCAGCGCCGGCAGTAGCTGCCACTGCTCATGCGCTGGATGTATTTGCCGCTGGCGATATAGGGCTTGCTGGCCAGCAGGCCGCCGTCGATGAACTGGCTCATGCCCAGGGTGTTGGGCAGTTCCACCCACTCCACGGCGTCGACATACACGGCCAGGTACCAGGCATGGATCTGCGCAGGCGCCACGCCGTAGAGCAGTGAGAACAGGCCGGTCACCATCAAGCGCTGGATGTGGTGGGCGTAGCCATGGTCCAGGGTCTGGCGCAGGGCGGCGCTGAGGCAGACCATCTCGGTCTCGCCGGTCCAGTACCAGGCGGGCAGGTCCTGCTTGGCCTGCAGGCTGTTGTGCTCCAGATAGCCCGGCATCTGCGTCCAGTAGACGCCGCGCACATACTCGCGCCAGCCCAGGATCTGGCGGATGAAGCCCTCCACGCAGGCCAGCGGCGCGCGCCCGGCGCGGTACTCGGCCTCGGCCGCAGCCACCACCTCGCGCGGGTTCAGCAGCTTGAGGTTGAGCGCAGCGGCCAGATGGGAGTGGTAGAGCCAGGGCTCCTCGGGCCACATGGCGTCCTGGTAGTGGCCGAACAAGGGCAGGCGCTCGCTGAGGAACTCGCCCAGCGCCTGCAAGGCCTGTTCGCGCGTGACCGGCCATGCAAAGCTGTCCAGCCGGCCCGGGTGATCGGGCAGTTGGCGCTGGACCAGGGCGATCACCTCGCGGGTCAGTGCATCGGGGGGGAACTGGCTGCGGGCCGGCAGAAAGCCGGGGCCGGCGGCACCGAAGGCCTCACGGTTCTCGGCATCGAAGTTCCACTGCCCACCCATCGGGCGGCGGCCATCGGGCTCCATCAGCACACCGTGCTTCTGGCGTAGCTCGCGGTAGAAGTACTCCAGGCGCAAGCTGCCGCGGCTTTGCGCGTGGGCGGCGAACTCACGCACGGTGCTGAAGAAATGCCGGTCGTCGCGCAGCTCCAGCGGCAGGCCGGCCTCGGCCGCTACGGCGCGCAGGGCCTGCAGCACGCGCCAGTCGCCCGGCGCCGTCATGATCAGGCGCTGCGGCTGCAGCCGGGCGATGGCGGCGCGCAGTTCGCCGGCCAGGCTGCCCTGGTTGTCGGGGTCATCGAGCCAGCGGTAGTGCAAGGGGCGGCCCAGGCGGCGCAGGGCCAGGGCGAAATGGCGCATGGCCGCCAGAAACATCACCGTGCGCGGCTTGGAGGACCAGACATGGGTCGACTCCTCGCGCACCTCGGCCATCCAGACGGCGTCTTGTGCCGGGTCGAAGTCGTCGAAGGCGGAGGCGTCGCTGTTGAGCTGATCCCCCAGCACCAGAACCAGATGGCGCAGAGTTGCAGTCATGAGAGTCCGCCGGAATAAACCGTCATGTGCAGGGTGTCCAAGAGGTGCATGCGCGCAGCATACGCGCGGAAGATGTGCGCCGGGCAGAAAAAAGCCGGCGCTTGGGGCGCCGGCTTCTGCTTCGGGACGAAACGCCGATCAGCCAGCCTGGATGCGCTGCGCCAGATGGGCCAGGGCTTCTTCCACCTGGTCCACCAGCACCAGGCAGAGTTCGCCCGGCTGCAGGCGCGCCAGGGCGGCGTCGATGGCGATGAACTCGCCGCGGATCTCCTCGATGTAGCGGGTGCGGCTGGCGCCTTCCAGACCCTGGCGCAGCAAGGCCAGCACCTCGCCGTCCTCGCGGCCGCGCTGACAGGCGTCCTGGAACAGGATCACCTCGTCAAAGGCGGCGCCCAGGATGACGGTCTGTTCGCGGATGTCTTCGTCGCGCCGGTCACCGGCGCCGCTGATCACGACCGAGCGCTTGCTGGCCGGCAGGGCTTCGACCGCAGCCACCAGGGCGCGCATGGCGTCGGCGTTGTGGCCGTAATCGGCAATCACGGTGGCGCCGCGGTAGTCCATCACATTGAAGCGGCCGGGCGCGTTGTCGGCGTCATTTGCGAAGCTGGCCACGCCGCGGCGGATGGTGTCCCAGTCCAGGCCCACGCCCCAGGCAGCGGCCACCGAGGCCATGGCGTTCTCGACCTGGAAGCCGATCGCGCCGCCGCGGGTGATGGGGATGTCGCGCAGCGGGATGTTCTCGCGCCAGCTGCCCTGGGCGGCCACCAGCTGGTCGCCGTCCACGTAGACGCAGCGCTTGCCTTGTGCACGGTGGGTGGCCATCAGCGGGTGGTGGCGGTCGGCGGCGAAGAAGATGATCTGGCCCGGGCAGGTGCCGGCCATGTTGGCGACGATGGGGTCGGCGGCATTCAGCACGGCATAACCGTTCGGCGCCACGTTCTGCACGATCACGCGTTTGACCAGGGCCAGCTCTTCCACGGTGTTGAGGAAGTTCATGCCCAGGTGGTCGCCGGCGCCGAGGTTGGTGACCACGGCCACCTGGCAGCGGTCAAAGCCCAGGCCTTCGCGCAGCACGCCGCCCCGCGCGGTCTCGAACACGGCCGCCTCCACATCGGGATGCATCAGCACATTGCGGGCGCTCTTGGGGCCGGAGCAATCGCCGCTGTCGATCTGGCGGCCATCGACGTAGACGCCGTCGGTGTTGGTCATGCCGACCTTGAGGCCGCAGGTGGCGAACAGATGGGCGATCAGGCGCGAGGTGGTGGTCTTGCCATTGGTGCCGGTGACTGCGACCACGGGGATGCGGCCGTCCTCGCTCTTGTGGCCGTGGCCGTAGAGGTGGGCAATGATGGCCTCGCCGACATTGCGGCCCTTGCCGTAGGAGGGCGAGAGGTGCATGCGCAGGCCCGGCGCGGCGTTCACTTCGACGATGCCGCCGTTGATCTCTTCCAGCGGGCGCAGCACGCTCTCGGCCACCACGTCGACGCCGCAGACATGCAGGCCCACGACCTGCGCCGCGGCGATGGCGCGCGCCGCCACGTCCGGGTGCACGTCATCGGTCACGTCGGTGGCGGTGCCGCCGGTGGACAGATTGGCGTTGTTGCGCAGGATGACGCGCTGGCCTTTTTCCGGCACCGAGTCGGGGGTCAGGTTTTGCTGGGTCAGGCGCGCCACAGCGATGTCGTCGAAGCGGATCTTGGTCAGCGAGGTCGCGTGGCCATCGCCGCGTTTGGGGTCGGCATTGACCTTGTCGACCAGTTGCTTGACCGTCAGCACACCATCACCGATGACATGCGGCGGGTCGCGGCGGGCGGCGGCGACCAGCTTGTCGCCCACCACCAGCAGGCGGTAGTCGCTGCCGGGCAGGAATTTCTCGACCATGACCTGGCCGATTTCATCGGCGGCCTTGTAGGCAATCTCCATGTGCTCGCGGGTGACCACATTGACGGTCACGCCCTTGCCCTGGTTGCCGTCCTGCGGCTTGACGACCACGGGCAGGCCGATCTCCAGCGCGGCCTCCCAGGCGTCGTCGATGGAGCTGACCGGGCGGCCGGTGGGCACCGGCACGCCGGCCGATTGCAGCAGGCGCTTGCAGAGGTCTTTGTCCTGGGCGATCGATTCGCTCACCGCGCTGGTCGCGTCCACTTCGGCGGCCCAGATGCGGCGCTGCTTGGCGCCCCAGCCGAACTGCACCAGGCTGCCCTGGGTCAGGCGACGGTAGGGCACACCGCGGGCCACGGCGGCGTTGACGATGGAGCCGGTCGAGGGGCCGAGGCGCACGTCCTCGTCCAGGTCGCGCAGGGCTTTGAGGGTGGCGTCGGCATCGAAGCTGCCGCCGTCACGTGCGGCTTCCACCAGCTTGCAGGCGGCTTCGAAGGCCATGCGGCCCACGTCTTCCTCGCTGTACTCCACCACCACCTGGTAGCTGCCGGGCTCGGAGGTGATGTGGGTGTGGCTGAAGGTCACCGGGCAGCCGGCCTGGGCTTGCAGGGCCAGGGTGGCCTGTTCCAGCACATGGGCCAGGGTGATGGGCGTGCGTTGGGCGCTGGCGGGGCGCAGGGCACCGATGCTGGGGAAGAGGGCGCGCAGCCGAGCTTCAAATTCGGGCATGTCGGCGATCGACTGCTCGGCCGGCGTGCAGTGCACGACCGCTTCGATGGCCGTGTGGCGGCTCCACATATTGGGGCCGCGCAGCGCGCGTGTGCGGGAAACTTCCATGGTGCGTGTTCCAGAGCTTGGAAAGGTATGGGGAGCGTCGCGCAGGCCGAGGTCAGGCCTGCAGTTCGAGAACAAAGGTGTCGAGGCCAGCCGAAATCAGCTCGGGCGGGATGCCCAGCGCCCAGGCCGTGGCCACGGCGGCCAGCACGGTGGCGGCATCGACCTCGGCGCCGGCGCCGGCCGGGCTGGCGGCAAAGCGGCGCAGCAGGGCGTCGACATTGGCGCCCACGGTTTCCGAGTGGCCTTGGGCCAGCACCGCGGCGCCACCTTGCAGGAAGACGGCACGGCCGCCTTGCTCGCGGTGGGCCTTCAGGCTCTCGGCCGCGCCGTCCAGGGCGTAGAGCACGACCTCGCCGTCGCTGAGCTCGGCCATGTCCAGCAGGCGGGCGACATCGGCATTGAGCACCGCGGCGCCTTCCGACAGCACCACGTCCACCTGGGTGCGCAGCACCTTGTAGAGCTGGTCTTCGCTGTGCACATCGAACTCGGCCAGGCCTTCGATGCCGCCCATATCGGTGACCACGCCGACCTGGCAGCGGTCGTAGGCCAGGCCGTCGCGCAGCACATTGGCGGCGCTGTTCTCGATCACCACGGCGTCAACGCCGCGGTTCATCAGCAGGCGGTGGGCCGCGTCCCAGCGGTTGGAGGGGCGGCGCTCGACCCGGCGCGTGCCCAGGAACAGGCCGTCGCGGCAGGCCAGGCCGACATGGCGGCCGTTCAGGTGCAGCAGCCAGGCGACCAGGCGGCTGATGGTGTGGGTGCCGCGCGAGCCGGCCACGCCGACCACCGGGATGCGGCCGGTTTCGTCTTCGGCGAACAGGTGGTCGATGATGGCCTGGCCGACCGGCTGCGGGCTGCCCGCAGCCGGCTTCAGGTGCATCAGCAAGCCCGGGCCGGCATTGACCTCGACGATGGCGCCGCCGGTCTCGGCCATGGGCTTGGAGATGTCTTCGCTGACCAGGTCGACGCCGGCGATGTCCAGGCCGACCACGCGGGCGGCCAGGGCCACGGCATGGGCCACATCGGGGTGGACCTCGGCCGTGCAGTCGATGGCGACATTGCCGTTGCGCTGGATCAGCACCTGGCGGCCGGCGGCCGGCACCGACTCGGGGGTCAGACCTTGCCTTTGCAGATCGAGAATCACCACCGGGTCTTCGCCCAGGGTGATGCGGTTGAGCGGGAAGTCTTCGGTGAGGCCGCGGCGCGGGTCGGTGTTGATCTGGCTGTCGACCAGCTGGCGCACGGTTTGCTGGCCGTCGCCGGTGATCCAGGCGGCCTCACCGCGCGCGGCGGCCACCACCCGGCCGCCGACGACCAGGATGCGGTGCTCGTTGCCGCGGATGTAGCGCTCGACCAGCACCTCGGAGCCTTCTTCGTCGGCCACCTTGAAGGCGGCTTCGACATCGGCTTGGGTCTGCAGGTCCAGGGTCACGCCGCGGCCATGGTTGCCGTCGCTGGGCTTGACGACCACGGGCAGGCCCAGGTCCTGGGCCACTTCCCAGGCCTCGGCCGGCGTCTTGACCGCCTGGCCCTCGGGCACGGGCACGCCCACGGCCTTGAGCAGGTTCTTGGTCAGGTCCTTGTCACTGGCGATGCCTTCGGCGATCGCGCTGGTCATGTCGGTCTCGGCCGTCCAGATGCGGCGCTGGCGGGCGCCGTGGCCCAGCTGCACCAGATTGCCTTCGTTCAGGCGGATGTGCGGGATGCGGCGGTCGGTGGCGGCGGCGACGATGGCGGCCGTCGAGGGGCCGAGGTAGGAGTCATCCAGCTCGTCACGGATGCGCGCGACGGCGGCGTTGACGTCGAAGGGCTCGTCGTTGATGGTGGCCATCAGCAGGGCATGGCCTTCGGCCAGGGCGCTGCGGGCGACTTTCTCGTCCCGGGCGCGGAACACCATGCGGTAGACGCCGCGCTGGCTGGTCGAGCGGGTCTGGCCAAACCCGGTGGGCATGCCGGCCAGATTGAGCAGCTCGATGACGATGTGCTCCAGGATGTGGCCGCACCAGGTGCCTTCTTCCAGGCGTTGCAAGAAGCCGCCGCGCTCGCCCACGCCGCAGTGGTGCTCGACCAGGGCCGGCAAGGCGGCCGTCAGGCGCGGGGTGAAGCCCTCCAGCAGATTGCTGGGGAACTCCTCCAGCTCACCCAGATCGAGCCAGACTTCCAGCACCGGGCGGTAGGTCCACATATTCGGGCCACGCAGGTAGTTGATGCGCAGCAGCTGGATGTCGTCTTTGCGGGTCTTGCTCATGGATGGCGGGCCGGGTCAGGGCCGAATGCTTTTGTCGGGGCAGATATGCAGCAGTGTGCGGCAGGCCGCAATTGTGCGCTCAGCGGGCGGCGGTCAGCCGGAAGCGGGGCTGGCGCGTTTCCTCGGGGCAACGCCCGGGTGCGGCCTCGGTCTGGCTGCTTGAGTGAGAGAGAATCCAGCTTTGGCCCGGGGCTTCTTCCGCATTTTCCCCGGGCACAGCCCCGGGCTCCAACAACAATGCACGATCACGCTCACCCCGATTCCTCTTCTCAGCCCGCGCTGCAGCACCCGGAGTGGGCCGCCATGCTCGCGCGACTGCGTCCCGGAGAGAACGTCAAAGCCCAGCTGGAGGTTGACCTGGACGCCCGCATGCACTTTGCGCGCGGCCTGCTGGTCCTGACGTCCGAGCGGCTGCTGGCTTACGACCCGGCGCAGCGGAGCTGGGCGGAGTGGGCGCTGCGCCCCGATCTGGCCATGCGCATCCACGACCATGCCGGTGTCGGCAGCCTGGATCTGGTGGACGCCAGCGGCCGGCTGGCCCAGTGGCGCTTCACCCTGCAGATCAATCTGCAGGCACAGCGCTGGCAGGAGGCGTTTGAGAAGCGCGACGAGCCGCCCAAGACCGAGGTCGAGGAGCTGGAGTTCTGCCCCAGCTGCCAGGCGCCGCTGCCGCCCGAGAGCGAAGAATGCCCCACCTGCGCCCGCGAGCTGCACACGCCGCCCAGCACCTGGGTGCTCTTGCGCCTGAGCCGCTTCGCCAAGCCTTATCAGGGCCAGCTGCTGGCGGGTTTCCTGCTGATGCTGGGTTCCACGGCCGCCACCCTGGTAGGCCCGTATCTGTACCAGCCGCTGATGGACGAGGTGCTGATCCCCTTCCAGCAAGGCCACAAGATCGACCCCTGGCTGGTGGCTTTCTACCTGAGCGGCCTGTTCGGCGCCGGCCTGGTGTCCTGGCTGCTGGGCTGGGCCAAGACCTACATCCTGGCCCTGGTCTCCGAGCGCATCGCTGCCGATCTGCGCACCGCCACGTTTGAGCATCTGCTGAGCCTGTCGCTCGAGTACTTCGGCAACAAGCGCACCGGCGACCTGATGAGCCGCATCGGCTCTGAAACCGACCGCATCAGCGTCTTCCTGTCCCTGCACGCGCTGGACTTCATCACCGACGTGCTGATGCTGGTGATGATCACGGTGATGATGGTGTCCATCAGCCCGGCGCTGGCGGTGGCGACCTTGCTGCCCTTGCCCTTCATCGCCTGGATGATCCACCTGGTGCGCGACCGCCTGCGCACGGGCTTCGAGAAGATCGACCGGGTCTGGGGCGAAGTCACCAGCGTGCTGGCCGACACCATCCCTGGCATCCGCGTGGTCAAGGCCTTTGCCCAGGAAAAGCGCGAGGCCGCCCGCTTCAAGGAGGCCAACCAGAACAACCTCAAGGTCAATGACCGGCTCAACAAGACCTGGAGCCTGTTCGGCCCCACGGTGTCCCTGCTGACCGAAATGGGCTTGCTGGTGGTCTGGGCCTTCGGCATTTACCTGGTGGCCGGAGGCAGCATCACCGTTGGTGTGCTGACCTCCTTCCTGGCCTATATCGGCCGCTTCTACGGCCGCATGGACTCCATGAGTCGCATCGTCTCGGTGACGCAGAAAGCGGCGGCCGGCGCCAAGCGCATCTTTGACATCCTGGACCACCAGTCGAATGTGCCGGATCCGGCCAATCCGGTGCCGCTGCAGCGGGTGACGGGCGCGATCCAGATCCAGGACATCGGCTTCCGCTACGGCAACCGCGCCGTCATCCGAGGCCTGAGCCTGGAGATCAAGCCGGGAGAAATGATCGGCCTGGTCGGCCATTCGGGCTCGGGCAAGAGCACCCTGGTCAACCTGATTTGCCGCTTCTACGACGTGACCGAAGGCGGCATCCGCGTCGATGGCGTCGACCTGCGCCGCATCGCCGTGGCCGATTTCCGCCGCCACATCGGCCTGGTGCTGCAGGAGCCCTTCCTGTTCTTCGGCACCATTGCCGAGAACATCGCCTACGGCAAGCCCGACGCGACGCGTGAAGAGATCGTCGCCGCCGCCCGCGCCGCCCATGCGCATGAATTCATCCTGCGCCTGCCCCAGGGTTATGACTCTCTGGTCGGCGAGCGGGGTCAGGGCTTGAGTGGTGGCGAACGTCAGCGCATCTCGATCGCCCGCGCCCTGCTGATCGACCCCCGCATCCTGATCCTGGACGAAGCCACCTCCTCGGTGGACACCGAGACCGAGAAGGAAATCCAGAAGGCCCTGGATAACCTGGTGCAAGGCCGCACCACGATTGCCATCGCTCACCGCCTGTCCACCCTGCGCAAGGCCGACCGCCTGGTGGTGATGGACCGCGGCCAGGTGGTGGAGGTCGGCCCGCACGACGAGCTGATGGAGAAGAAGGGCGCCTACTGGCGGCTGTACGAGGCGCAGGCGCGCCGTGTGGATGGGGCCGACGAGATGTCGGTGATCCCGCCCAATCTGTCCGCCCACACTGCAGGAGCCTGAGCCATGAGCAGCAGCCTCGACAAGACTTTTCAGAAACTCGAACGCGACAGTTTCGGCCGCCTGATCCTGACCGATGCCGCAGGCACGGTGCACGAGGGCGTGGTGCCGGTGCGTGCGCACCCGATCTCGGCGCCCGACGAGGGCCTGTCCCTGGTGGGCGGGGATGGCCACGAGCTCGCCTGGATCGCCCGACTTTCGGCCTTGCCGCCCGCCGAGCGCGAGTTGCTCGAAGCCGAGCTGACCAGCCGCGACTTCATGCCGCGTGTGCTCCGTTTGAAGAGCGTATCCACCTTCTCCACGCCCAGCCAGTGGACGGTAGAAACCGACCGCGGCGAGGCCAGCTTCATCCTGCGCACCGAAGAGGAAATCCGCCGTCTCGGCGAAGGTCGCCTGCTGATCGCCAGCAGTCACGGCCTGCAGTTCCTGGTCCAGGACCGTTTCGCCCTGGACCGTCACTCGCGCAAGCTGCTCGAGCGATTCCTGTGATCGCCTTCAACCCAGCAGATATTGGGCCAGGCCTGTGTAGAGCGGAATGCCGAACAGGATGTTGAAGGGAAACGTCAGCCCCAGCGACATGCCGAAGTAGAGGCCCGGGTTGGCCTCGGGGATGGCATGGCGCAGCACCGCCGGGACGGCGATGTAGGACGCGCTGGCTGCCAGCACCATCAGCAGGCCGGCGTTGCCGGCGCTGAGGCCGCACAGAGCGCTCAGGCCCAGGGCGATGCCGGCATGCACCAGCGGCGCACCGAGAGCGTAGACGATCAGCAGCGGCGGCTGCTGGCGCAGGCCGCCCATATGGCGAGCGGCCAGCAAGCCCATGTCCAGCAAGAAGAAGGACAGCATGCCCTTGAACAGGTCACCGGCAAAGGGCTTCATGGCTGCCTCGCCGGCCGCACCGGTCATCAGGCCCACCAGCATGGCGCCGATCAGCAGCAGCTGGGCACCGTCGGTCAGGGCCTCGTGCAGCACCTTGGACAGCGGCCCGGGCGAGCTCGCGCCGGCCCCCTGTTTGCGCCTGACCAGATTGGCCAGCAGCACGGCCATGATGATGGCGGGCGACTCCATCAGCGCCATGGCCGCGGCCATATGCCCGCCAAAGGCGATGCCCTGGCTGTCCAGATGCTGGACGGCAGTGATGAAGGTGACCGCGCTGACCGAGCCGTAGGTCGCCGCAATCGCCGCAGCATCAAAACCCGAAAGCCAGCGGCGCAGCAGCAGATAACCCATGGCCGGCACCAGCACCGCCAGCAGCAGGGCCAGGCCCAGGCTGATGCTGACCTCTGGCGTCAGGCCCGATCTGGCCAGCGCAAAACCTCCTTTGAGCCCCAGGGCCATCAGCAGATAGAGCGACAGAAAACGCGAGATCTGCGGCGGGATTTCGAGGTTGGACTTGATCGCGCCGGCGAACAGCCCGAAGACGAAAAACAGGATGGCGGGGTCGAGGAAGCTCTGCATGCGTGGGGGCTACTCTTTGCTGTTGTTGCTTTGAAAAATAGGGGTGAACTCGGATCACCCGCCGGACCAGGGTCCCGGCAGGTATTGCCAGACCCAGCCCAAGGCCTGGCTGCCCCAGATCCAGCCCATCACTGTCACGGCCAGGCCAAAGGCGGTGGCCAGCCCGGCCATCAACAGCGCGAGCAACAGCACCAGCCCGTCGCGTGCGGCCAGGGCCAGGCCCGCCAGCATCAAGGCCAGGGCCGGCAGCACATTGCCGAAAGGAATGGGCAAAACGATCAGCAGCGCCATCAGGCCGACCTTGGCGGCCAGCCATCGGGGCGCCGGCTCATGGCAGGCGGGGGTGAACCGAGACAGGCGTTCGCGCAGCAAGCCTTGGGCAGCGCCATGGCAGCGCGACAGCAGTTGCAGCACGCGGGCGGCCCAGCGCTGCGGCAAATTGAGAACAGCCACGCGTGCCGGCAGGGTCAGCGAGGCCGACTCGCCGCGCCAAAGCAGGGTGGCCAGGGTCAGCAAGCCCAGGCCCAGCACCGTGCCCACGCCGGGAACCGGCAACAAACAGGGCGCAGCCAGCAGCAAGAGCAGGGACCCTTGAGCGGCAGAGCCCTGCAGGGCTGCCAGCTCCTGCAGGGACAAGCCCGCGCTGGGCACCCGGGCTGCGGCACGCCGCAGGCGCATCGCCGTGCGCCAGGGCGGTGCGCTCACAGCAAGGCCAGACTCAGGCCGGCCAGCGCGCCGCCGCCACCCAAGCCGGCCAGCAGCTTGGCATCGCGCCTGTTGTCCGCGAAGTACTCGTGGGCGGCGGCGTAGAGCACGGCGCTGGCCAGCAGGGCGATGCCGATGGCGATCTCAGTCATGTCTTGGGTCTCTCAGTACAAATCAAGGTGAAAGGGGCGGAGCGGCTGCGCTTGGCTGCTGGCGCGTTGGGCCTCACTCTTGCGAGCTGCCGAAGCCGAACAGGCTCAGCAGCGCGCTGAAGAGGTTGAACAGCGAGACGAAGAGGCTGACCGTGGCCAGCACGTAATTGGTCTCGCCGCCGTTGACGATGCGGCTGGTCTCGAACATCAGCAGGCCGATGGACAGCAGTGCGACCATGCCTGACACGGCCAGGCTCAGCGCCGGCAGCTCGAAGAACACGGCCGCCAGGCCGGCCAGCAAGGCCACGACCATGCCGGCCATCAAAAAGCCGCCCATGAAGGACAGGTCGCGCTTGCTGCCCAGCACCCAGGCCGAGACGGCCAGGAAGCTGGCGCCGGTGCTGGTCAGGGCCAGGGCGACGATCTGCCCGCCGCCCTCCAGCGCCAGGGTGCGGTTCAGCACCGGGCCGAGCGAGTAGCCGAGGAAGCCGGTCAAGGCGAACACCGCCAGCAACGCCCAGGCGCTGTTCTGCAGCTTGTGCACTGCAAACAGCAGGCCGAAGCTCAGGCCAAGGCTGAGCAGCAGGCCCGGGCCGGGCAGCTGCAGGCTGGCGCTGGTGGCGGCCACGCCGGCGCTGAACAGCAGCGTCATGGCCAGCAAAGCGTAGGTGTTGCGCAGCACCTTGGTGCGCGCGGCCTCCAGACCGCGCGCGTCGGCAGCGCCGGCGCCCTGCGCCACGAGGGGCAGCTCGCGCAGCGCGGTGGACGAGGGGGTGTGGGTGGTTTCCATGGCGTACCTCCTGAAGACAGGCAGTGGTGTAGGAGCCCTGAGCTTAGGCAAAGAATCCATCTTTAAAAAGAAGAGGATTCAATAGGATTGTTCAGAAAAAAACGAAGTAAACGTGAGCTATGGGCCGAGCTTGAACCTGGGTTCGGTAGCGTCAGTGCGCGGCCTCACGCTCGAGCGGCAAGGGATGCTCATGCAGGCCCCAGTGTTCTGCCGCCGCCAGCAGCACCAGAGCCTCTCCGTCGGCGATCAGCTGATCGGCCTCGACCACGGCCACGCACAGATCGAGCAGCTTGCGTCGCAGTGCGGGGTCGTCGACCTCCGCCATCAGTTGCTCAAGGGTCTTGGCATCGAGCCGGCAGACTTCGGCCCAGCTCATGCGCTCCGCCTCCAGGAGGTCTTCGCAGAAGCCGTGCAGCACCTCCTCCAAGCGCTCCCGGCTCAACCCGAGCTGCTCGCAAGCGCCGATGCCGGCGATGGTGTCGATCTCGACGCGTGAGAGGTGGCCGTCTGACAAGGCCGCCAGCGACAGGATGCGGGCGGCTGCTTCGGGGCTGTTGCGGGGGTAGCTGCGCATGGTGAGGGCTCCTTGAGAGGCTTGTGTGTGAGGGGCTGGGAGAGCGTGAGGCTTCGACGGGCGGCAGGCCGTGGCCCGGGGCGCGTTCAATCCGCCGACGGTGCGGGCATGTGGCGCTTGCCGTTGCTGCGCGGGTGGCTGCGCTGGCGCTGCCAGGCGCGCACCAGGTTGCGGGCCAGCCGGGCCAGGGCCAGCTCGAAGCTGGCCCGCCAGGAGCTGGCGCTGGCGTGGATCACCAGATGCCCGGCGCCCTGCGCGTTCAAGGACAGGGTGCAGCGTTTGTCAACGCCGCCGCGCGGGCCGTTGGTGTCGCTCAGGCGGATGTGCGCGCTGGCCGGATGCAGATCCACCCGGCGCAAGGCGAAACGCAGGCGCTCGATGACCAGTTCGCGCAGTTGCGCGCCCTCGGGATCTCGGGATTCAAAGTTCACTTGCATGGCAGACCTCCGGTTTGGGGACAAGGAGCTCGCAGACTAGGGCTCGCGTGTTTTCTTAAAAAGCAGACAATGCGGCAGAGTTGTTCACAAAAAACAGAAGTGATCGCATGCCTGTCGGAGCGCGCCCATGAGTCTTGGTTTCAGCTACAAGCATCTGTACTACTTCTGGGTGGTGGCCAAAGAGGGCGGCATGTCGCGCGGCGCCGAGCGCCTGGGCATGGCCGTGCAGACGGTCAGCAGCCAGGTGCGTGAGTTGGAGCGCAGCCTCGGCCACGCCTTGCTCAAACCGGCCGGCCGCGGCGTGGCGCTGACCGAAGCCGGTCAGGCGGCACTGCGCCAGGCCGATGCCATCTTTCAGCTCGGGGAGCAGCTGGAAGACGTGGTGCGCGATGCCGCCAGCGCGCCGGTGCTCCGGCTGGCCGTGGGCATTTCGGACGGTCTGCCCAAGCTGGCCGTGCGCCGCCTCCTGATGCCGGTGACCAGCGCGCCCAATCTGCGCCTCTACTGCCACGAGGATCAGTTCGAGGGCCTGCTCAGCGATCTGGCCCTGCACCGCCTCGATGTGGTGCTGGCCGATCGACCGGCGCCGCCCAACCCCAGCCTCAAGGTCTACAGCCATTCACTCGGCGCCTCGCCCCTGGCCTGGTATGCGCCCGAGGTCTGGTTCGAGCAGGCCTCGGCCAACTTTCCGGCCTCGCTGTCGCAGGTGCCGGTGCTGCTGCCGATTCACCATGCGGCGGTGCGGCCGCGCATCGACCAATGGTTCGAACGCCACGGCCTGCGCCCGCGCATCGCCGGGGAGTTTGAAGACAGCGCCTTGCTGGCCACCTTTGGCGCCGGTGGCCTGGGCGTGTTCCCGGCCGCCGAGCTGATGCACGAGAAGCTGACCGCCCGCTACGAGCTGCGCCGCGTTGGCCCTTGCGAGGGGGTGGAGGAGCAGTTTTTCGCCATCGCCGCCGACAAAAAGGTCAGCCACCCCCTGGTGCAAAAACTGCTGCCCAGCCGCGCACCGGCCAAGCCTTCCGGCGACTAGAATCTGCATACGGTTAACGTTTACGTAAACGTCAATCAAGCGATGTCCGAGCTGGCGCTGGTGCCAGTTCGGGGCCCGGCTTACCATGGCCGGCTGCCGTCCGGTCAGGCGCTTTCGAGTGCAGGCTGGGCCAAGCAAAAATGACTCTGACCCCATCGAGAGATCCTGGAGACACCCATGAATTTGCCCGGCCTGAATTTCCAACTTGGTGAAGACATTGACGCGCTGCGTGACGCCGTGCGTGACTTTGCGCAGGCCGAGATCGCGCCGCGTGCCGCCGAGATCGATCACAGCGACCAGTTCCCCATGGACTTGTGGCGCAAGATGGGTGATCTGGGCGTGCTGGGCATCACCGTCGGCGAAGAGTACGGCGGCGCGAACATGGGCTATCTGGCCCACATGATCGCCATGGAAGAAATCAGCCGCGCCAGCGCCTCGGTGGGCCTCTCTTACGGCGCGCACAGCAATCTGTGCGTGAACCAGATCAAGCGCAACGGCAACGAAGCCCAAAAAGCCAAGTACCTGCCCAAGCTGATCACGGGTGAGCATGTGGGGGCACTCGCCATGAGCGAGCCCGGTGCCGGTTCCGACGTGCTGAGCATGAAGCTCAAGGCCGAAGACAAGGGCGGCTACTACCTGCTCAACGGCAGCAAGATGTGGATCACCAACGGCCCCGATGCCGACACCCTGGTCGTCTACGCCAAGAGCGAGCCTGAGCTGGGCGCGCGCGGCGTCACCGCCTTCCTGATCGAAAAAGGCATGCCCGGTTTCAGCATCGCGCAAAAACTCGACAAGCTGGGCATGCGCGGCAGCCACACGGGCGAGCTGGTGTTCCAGAACGTGGAAGTGCCAGCCGAAAACGTGCTGGGCGCCGTCAACGGTGGCGCCAGGGTGCTGATGTCGGGCCTGGACTACGAGCGCGCCGTGCTGACCGGCGGCCCGCTGGGCATCATGCAAAGCGTGATGGACAACGTGATCCCCTACATCCACGACCGCAAGCAGTTCGGCCAAAGCATTGGCGAATTCCAGCTGATCCAGGGCAAGGTCGCGGACATGTACACCGTGCTGCAGGCGGGCCGCTCGTTTGCCTACACCGTGGCGAAGAATCTCGACCTGCTGGGCGCTGAGCATGTGCGCCAGGTCCGCAAGGACTGCGCCTCGGTGATTCTGTGGACTGCCGAGAAAGCCACCTGGATGGCCGGTGAAGGCGTGCAGATCTTCGGCGGCAATGGCTACATCAACGAGTACCCGCTGGGTCGCCTCTGGCGCGATGCCAAGCTGTATGAGATCGGCGCCGGCACCTCGGAAATCCGCCGCATGCTGATCGGTCGTGAACTCTTCGCAGAGACCATGTGATGCGTCTGGACGCGCTGCACCTGAACACCCCGCTGCTGCGGGCGGCGCCGGGCTTGTTCTCTCAGGCCGAGGTCTGGCTCAAGATGGACGCGCTGCAGCCCAGCGGCAGCTTCAAGCTGCGCGGCGTGGGGCGGCTGGTGCAGCAGGCGGCGCAGAACGGCGCGCGTGAGATCGTCTGCGCCTCGGGCGGCAACGCGGGTTTGGCGGCGGTCTACGCGGCGCGAGCGCTGGGCCTGCCCGTCACCATCGTGCTGCCGGAAACCAGCAGCGCCGCCGTGGCCGAGATGATCGCCGCCCGCGGTGCCCAGGTGCTGCGCCACGGCGCCGTCTGGGACGAGGCGCACCGCTTTGCCACCGCCCTGGCCGAGGAGCGCGGCGCCGCCTACGTTCATCCTTTCGACCACCCCCTGCTGTTCGAGGGACATGCCAGCCTGATCGACGAGGTGCGGGATCAAGGCCTGGATTTCGATGCGGTGGTCACCGCCGTCGGCGGCGGTGGTTTGTACAGCGGCATCGTCCAGGGCTTGCAGCGCCACGGCCTGCACCAGGTGCCGGTGATTGCGGTGGAGACCCTCGGTGCCGACAGCTTCAGCCAAAGCCTGCAGGCCAGCCGGGCCGTCACCCTGCCGGCCATCACGTCCATCGCCACCTCGCTGGGTGCGCGCCGTGTGGCCGATGAGGCCTTGCGCCTGGCCCAGGTTCACCCAACGATCAGCCTGACCGTCAGCGACGCCCAGGCCACTGCCGCCTGCGCCCGTTTTGCCGATGCCATGCGTGTGATGGTCGAGCCCGCTTGCGGTGCCGCCCTGGCCGCGCTGAGCGCCCATCCCGAGGTGTTTGCGCGCTTCCAGCGGCCGCTGGTGGAGGTTTGTGGCGGTGTTGCGGTTTCGGTTGCGCAGCTGACGGCCTGGGGAGCTTGCGCATGAGTCTTGAGCAAGGTCTCGAGACGCCGCCCATCCCCTGCTTGCAAGGGACTCGCGTGCGCCTGCGCGGGCTGCGGCCCGATGATGCACCGGACTTGCGCGAGCAGGCCGACAACCTGGCCGTCTGGCGCAATCTGCTGGAAGGCTTCCCTCATCCCTACACCCTGGCCGACGCAGAGGCCTGGTGCTCCGGTGCTTGGCGCCAGGGCGGCTGGGTCTGGGGCATTGAACATGAAGGCGCCGTCATCGGCTGCATCGGTTTGCGGCCTGAGAGCGGTTGGCTGCGCTGCAATGCCGAGGTCGGTTACTGGATCGGTCAGCCTTTTTGGAGGCGCGGCATCACGACCGAGGCCTTGCGCCTGGTCACCGCCTGGGCCTGGGCCGAGCGTGCTGAGCTGAGCCGGATCTACGCCCCCATCTTTGCCTGGAACGAGGGTTCGCAGGCGGTGGCTCGCAGCGCCGGCTACGCACTCGAAGCCTGCTGGCCGCAGAGCGCCTTCAAAGCGGGGCAGTTGATCGACCGTGTGGTCTGGGCGAGCTATCGCTCGCCTGCAAGGCCGACGTCATTCGATCCCCTGACAATCACGCCATGAGCACTGAACTTCAAGAACTGCTGGACAGCAACAAGCAATGGGCGGCTGACACGGAAACCCGTGAGCCGGGATTCTTCTCGCGCCTGCTCAAGCAGCAGACGCCGCAATACCTGTGGATCGGCTGTGCCGACAGCCGGGTCCCGGCCAATGAGCTGGTCAATCTGCTGCCGGGCGAGTTGTTCGTGCACCGCAATGTCGCCAACGTCGTCGTGCACTCGGACCTGAACTGCCTCTCGGTCATGCAGTTCGCGGTGGATGCCCTCAAGGTCAAGCACATCATCGTGGTTGGCCATTCCAACTGCGGCGGCGTGAAGGCCGCGCTGCTGGATGCGCGCACCGGCCTGGTCGACAACTGGCTGCGCCATGTGCAGGATGTGCGCAACCACCACAGCGAGTGGCTGGAGAGCATTGCCGTCGAGCAGCGCGTCAACGCTCTGTGCGAGCTCAATGTGCTGGAGCAGGCCCGCAATGCTTGCCAGACCACGGTGGTGCAAGACGCCTGGGCGCGCGGCCAGGAGATCGTCGTGCACGGCTGGGTCTACGGCCTGCACAACGGCTTGCTGGAGGATCTGCGCATCACGGCCGCCTCGGCCGATCAGGTGGCGCCCGCCTTCCAGCGCGCGCTGGCGGCCGTCAAGCAACGCTACGAGGCCGCGCGCCTCCAGCCTGCGGCCTGAGTCGCCGCGGCGGCCTGCTGCATCGCCAAGGTCTTTTGGATTCTCTCGTCCCAGCCCGGCGCGCCCGTCCATGTTTCCGCAGAAGCTGACCGACGCCCGGGCCTTCGAGATCGCGCAGACCTTGCTGGGCGGTTTTGACCGCCATTACCAGCTCTTCAGCGCCACCAGCGCCGCCGCCAAGCAGCGCTTCGAGCGGGCCGACTGGCAGGGCCAGCAGCGCGCGCAGGCCCTGCGCATCGAGTTCTACGAGCAGCGGGTGGACGAAACCGTGGCCCTGCTGGAAGCGCGCTTCCAGGCCAGCCAGCTGGCCATGGATGTCTGGCAGCAGGTCAAGCTGCACTTCATCGGCCTGCTGATCGACCACCTGCAGCCCGAGCTGGCCGAGACCTTTTTCAATTCCGTCTGCACCCGCATCCTGCATCGCGGCTACTTCCACAATTCCTTTCTCTTCGTCCGCCCGGCCGTGTCCACCGAGTACATCGAGAACGAGGAGCCCGCCGCCCGCGCGACCTACCGCGCCTACTACCCGACGCCGCAGAACCTGCGCGACACCTGGTGCCGGGTGCTGACCAATTTCCAGCTCGAGGTCGAGTTCGAAGACCTGGGCCGCGATGTCGACCTGGTGCTGCAGGCGGTGCAGCGCCAGCTCGGTGATTTCCGCTGGCGCGCCAACTTCCAGATCCAGGTGCTGTCCAGCCTGTTCTATCGCAACAAGGGCGCCTACCTAGTCGGAAAGATCATCAACGGCTTCACCGAGACGCCGTTTGCCCTGCCCATCCTTCATGCTGAGCGATCGGGCCTGCTGCGCATCGACGCCGCCCTGTTCGGCGAAGACGATCTCCTGATGCTGTTCAGCTTCGCCCGCGCTTATTTCATGGTGGACATGGCCGTTCCCAGCGCCTGCGTGCAGTTCCTGCGTTCGCTGATGCCGCGCAAGCCGCGCGCCGAGCTTTACAGCGCCATCGGCCTGCAAAAGCATGGCAAGAACCTGTTCTACCGCGACCTGCTCGCCCATCTGCGCCATTCCAGCGACAAGTTCCGCATCGCCCCCGGCATCAAGGGCATGGTCATGCTGGTGTTCGATCTGCCGAGTTACCCCTTCGTCTTCAAGTTGATCAAGGACTTCTATCCGCCGCAGAAGGAAAACACCACCCGGGAGCTGATCCAGAGCAAGTACCTGCTGGTCAAGCAGCACGACCGCGTCGGCCGCATGGCCGACACGCTGGAGTTTTCTAACGTCGCATTGCCACGCCATCGTTTTGACGAGGAGCTGCTGGCCGAGCTGCGCCATTTCTGCCCCAGCTTGCTCGAAGAGGATAGGGAGGGCAAGCCGGGCGACAAGCAAGGCGGCGAGCATCTGGTGCTGCGCCATGTCTACATCGAGCGCCGCATGGTGCCGCTCAACATCTACCTGCAAGAGGCCACACCCGCGCAGCTGGAGCATGCGGTGATCGAGTACGGCAATGCCATCAAGGACCTGCTGGCCGCCAACATCTTCCCCGGCGACATGCTGTGGAAGAACTTCGGCGTCACCCGCCACGGCAAGGTGGTGTTCTACGACTACGACGAGATCGAGTACATGACGGACTGCAAGTTCCGCCACGTGCCCGCGCCGCGCAACGAGGAAGAGGAGCTGTCCGGCGAGGTCTGGTATGCCGTCGGCCCGCGCGATGTCTTCCCCGAGACCTTCGGCCCCTTCCTGCTGGGCCACCCCGGCGTGCGTGAGGTCTTCATGCGCCACCACGCCGATCTGCTCGACCCCGCGTTCTGGCAGCGCCACCTGCAGCGCACGCTGGACGGCCATGTGCACGACGTCTTTCCCTACGACCCGCAGCGGCGTTTTCTGCAGCAGCCCCCACCCACCCCGGCGGCGCTGCACTGAAGCGCTCGCGCCCGTTTTCTCTCGCTGTCCCCGTTCTTTTTTGTTTGTTGTTGTTGAACTCCCCAAGGAGCCTCTCATGTCCACTGAATCCATCGTTATCGTTTCCGCCGCCCGCACGCCCATCGGCGGCCTGCTCGGTGATTTCGCCGGCCTGCAAGCCTGGGAGCTGGCGGCCGTGGCCATCAAGGCCGCCGTCGAGCGCGCCGGTGTGCCGGGTGATGCCATCCAGGAAGCCTTCATCGGCAACTGCCTGATGGCCGGCCAGGGCCAGGCCCCCGCCCGCCAGGCCGTGCTCAAGGCCGGCCTGCCGCAGTCGGTCGGCGCGGTCACGCTGAGCAAGATGTGCGGCGCCGGCATGCGCGCCACCATGTTTGCCCATGACACGCTGAAGGCCGAAAGCGCCGACATCCTGATCGCCGGCGGCATGGAATCCATGACCAACGCGCCGCACCTGATGTTCGCGCGCAAGGGCGTGAAGTACGGCGCCACTGCCATGTACGACCACATGGCCCTGGACGGCCTGGAAGACGCCTACCAGCGCGGCAAGGCCATGGGCGTGTTCGCCGAAACCTGCGTCAGCAAATACGGCTTCACCCGCGAGGCGCAAGACGCCTTCGCCGTGGCCTCGACCGAGCGCGCCAAGCGCGCCAATGAAGACGGCAGCTTTGCTTGGGAAATGGCGCCTGTCACCATCTCCGGCCGTGCCGGTGACACCGTCATCAGCCGCGACGAGCAGCCCTTCAAGGCCAAGCTGGACAAGATCGCCGGCCTCAAGCCCGCGTTCGTGAAAGACGGCACCATCACCGCCGCCACCTCCAGCTCCATCTCCGATGGCGCCGCCGCCCTGGTGCTGATGCGTGAAAGCACGGCCGCCAAGCTGGGCCTGGCCCCCATCGCCCGCATCGTCGGCACTGCCGTGCATGCCAACGCCCCCGAGTGGTTCACCACCGCCCCGGTCGGCGCCATCCAGAAGCTGCTGGACAAGAACGGCTGGGATGCCAAGAGCGTCGACCTCTGGGAAGTCAACGAAGCCTTTGCCGCCGTCACCATGGCGGCCATGACTGAGTTCAAGCTGCCGCACGAGATCGTCAACGTCAACGGCGGCGCGGTTGCCCTGGGCCACCCGATCGGCGCCTCGGGCGCCCGCATCCTGGTCACCCTGATCGGCGCGCTCAAGCACCGCGGCCTGAAGCGCGGCGTGGCCGCCCTGTGCATCGGCGGCGGCGAAGCAACGGCCGTGGGCGTCGAGATCCTGTGAACCTCGGGGCAGGCGGCTGAGCCTGCCTTGTTGAGCTGATCTGCGGTAACCCAGAAAATCAGCGGTAAATAAAAGCCAGTGGCCGGGAGGCCGCTGGCTTTTTTCTTTGCTGCGCGCGCTGGTGTGCGCGGCCCCTCCATCGCATCGATTGGAGCGCCTCAGCTCGCGCGTAGCCCTTTGCCTCGCAGCCTGACGCGCAAGCTCATCGGCAAATACCACAGGCCTTCCGCCGCTGACATCTGGGGTTAACCAGATATGAATATCGTGCGCATATCGCCAATATATCTATTCCAGCGGGTGCACATGCGCGGTGCTTTGAACCGTTGGTAGGCCTTGCGGAGCCGGCGCCGCAGCGCTGCGGGCCCAAGCGAGAAGCCAGTTGCGGCACAAGCGTGACACGGCCTCTCGGCCCTTGGGCATATCCCCACAACAACGGAGACAACCAGCAATGAAAACCCACCATCTGGCCGGCGTCAGCCTGGCCTTGGCGAGCTGCCTGAGCCTCTCGGCCCCGGCCCAAGCCGCCCCGCAACGCGAGGCGCTGCCCGCGTCCCATCTGGCCCCCCAGCCCAGCCTGGATGCGGAGCGAACCCCCGCCCGCAAGCCGCTCAGCGCCAAGGACCGCGCGCCCACGCCCAGCTCGCTCGATCATCTGCGTGACCACCACAGCCGCGATGCGCTGCGCAAACCCGCCGCCAAGACCGGCCCGGCCACGCTGGCCGCCTGCGACACCAGCATCTTCACCCGCAACTCCGGCTGGGCCCTGGTCGATGCGATCCGCGGCAGCACGATGGAGTGCGTCAACGAAACCTTCGGCTTCACCGGCAGCAATGCCCGCAGCGCCTTCAGCGAGGCGCAGATGCGCAGCGTGGCCGATGGCCTGCGCAGCTATGCCGCCAGCTACCCGGGCAACAACAGCCAGGGCGCGGCCAATCTGGTGCTTTACCTGCGTGCGGGTTACTACGTCCAGTACTACAACGCCGGCGATGTGGGCAGCTACGGACCGGGCCTGAAGACCTCGCTGCAAGGCGCGCTGGACACCTTGTTCAACAACGCCAACATCTTCCAGAACAGCGATGCCAACGGCGAGACCCTGTCCGAGGCGGTCATCCTGATCGACTCCTCGGTGCAGAACGCCCGCTACCTCTGGGTGGTGCGCCGTTTGCTGAACGATTACAGCGCCAGCTGGAACAGCTCCTGGAATATGCGCAACGCCGCCAACAACGCCTTCACGGTGCTGTTCCGCGGCCACCAGGAGATCGACTTCCAGCAAGCCGTGCAGAGCGACAGCTCCACCGTCTACGCCCTCAGCGATTTCGCCAGCCGCAACTGGAATCTGCTGGGCACCGGCAATGCCTTCCTGACCAAGAACGCCTCGCGTGAGCTCTCGCGCTTTCTGCAGTACGCCAGCCTCAAGCCCACGGTGCGCCCTCTGGTGCAGGGCCTGACCACGCGCAGCAGCCTGAACACGCCCTCGGGCGGCATCTGGGTTGGTTTGGCCGACATGACCGACTACTACGACGCCGGCAACTGCAACTACTACGGCAACTGCAACTGGAAGGCCCGCACCGAAGCGGCCATCCTGCCCCTGCGCAAGACCTGCAGCCCCAGCCTGACGCTGCGCGCCCAGTCCATGACGGCGGCCGAGCAGACCAGCACCTGCAGCTCGGTGGTGAACCAGGAAAGCTACTTCCACGACAAGCTGCAAACCAATCGCCAGCCCGTGGCCAATGACTTCAACAGCAGCCTGGAGCTGGTGGTCTTCGACAGCCCCAGCGACTACGAGGACTACGGTGGCGCCCTGTTCGGCATGGACACCAACAACGGCGGCATGTACCTCGAGGGCGACCCGGCCGCGGCTGGCAACCAGGCCCGTTTCGTGGCCTACGAGGCCGACTGGCTGCGCCCCAGCTTCCAGGTCTGGAACCTGAACCACGAGTACACCCACTACCTCGATGGCCGCTTCGACATGTACGGCGACTTCAGCGCCAATATGACGACGCCGACCGTCTGGTGGAGCGAGGGTCTGGCCGAGCATGTGGCGTACTGCTACCTCAACCAGCGTTACGACGCGGCGCTGAGCATGGCCGGCAGCTACACCTACACGCTGAACCAGCTCTTCGACACCGACTACGGCAACCAGGACCGCGTCTACCGCTGGGGCTATCTGGCCGTCAGCTTCATGATGGAGCGCCACCGCGCCGACGTGAGCACCTTGCTGGGCTTCTACCGCAAGGGCGACTGGACGGGCGCGCGCAGCTTCCTCAAGAGCACCATCGGCAGCCGCTATGACGCCGAGTTCCGCAGCTGGCTGGGCACGGTCAACACCAACGGGGTGAACTGCGCCAACGGCACGCCGCCCGCCAATGTGGCGCCGACTGCCGGCTTCACCTTCAGCACCTCGGGCCTGACGGCCAACTTCACCGACACATCGACCGACCCCGATGGCAGCGTCGCCAGCTGGGCCTGGAGCTTTGGTGACGGCAGCAGCTCCACCGTCAAGAACCCGAGCAAGACCTACGCCCAGGCCGGCACCTACACGGTCACGCTCACGGTCAAGGACAACAAGGGTGCCGCCAGCAACCCGCCCAAGACCCAGCAGGTGACGGTGAGGGCCGCCAGCAACCAGGCGCCGGTCGCCAACTTCAGCTGCACCGCCACCGGCCTGACCCTGAACTGCACCGACAGCTCCAGCGATGCCGACGGCAGCGTGGTGAGCTGGGCCTGGACCTTTGGCGACGGCAGCAGCTCCACCGCACGCAACCCGAGCAAGACCTTTGCCGCCGCCGGCACCTACACCGTCACCCTGACGGTCAAGGACAACGCCGGTGCCAGCAGCAACCCGCCCAAGAGCCAGAGCTTCACCGTGTCCACCAGCACGCCGAATCTCTGCCCTGGCCGCAGCGATCAGATGAGCAATGGCTGCGTGCGCGCGGGCCTGGCCGGTGCCGTGGGGGATCTGCGTTACTACTACATCTACGTGGACAAACCCAATGTGCAGCTGAGCATCCAGACCAGCGGCGGCAGCGGCAACGCCGACCTCTACGTCAACACCCAGGGTTGGGCCAGCCCGAGCTCGCACAACTACCGCTCCACCAACAGCGGCAACGCCGAAACCGTGGTGGTGCCGGTCTACACGCCGGGCTATATCTACCTGACAGTGAGCGGCAAGACCGCCTTCAGCGGGTTGAGCTTGAGCACCCGCTACTGAGCCTCAGCTCCTGCGCGGCGCCGCGACAGCGCCGCGTGAGAGGGCAGTGATGAAAAGCCAGCGTGCCGAAAAGGCCGCTGGCTTTTTTCTGTGCGCCGGGCTGCCCTGCCTTGGCTCAGGCCGAGCGCGGTGCCGGCCGGGTCGGCGCGTGCATCAGGCGCCACTGCGGTTTGCCCACGAGATCGGCCAGGTTGACGGCGTCCAGTTCGGCAAAGAAGGCCTTGAGGGCGCTTTTCAGCGCGCCCTTGAGCCGGCAGTTGGCGCCCAGCACGCATTGGTTGTCTTCGCCAAAGCATTCCACCAGCACGGGCTCGCCTTCCATCTGACGCACCACATCGCCCACGCCGATCTCGGCCGGGGCGCGGGCCAGGCGCAGGCCGCCGCCTTTGCCGCGCAGGCCTTCGACAAAGCCGCTGTGGATCAGGCCGTTCACCACCTTGGTCAGGTGGTTGCGTGAGATGTCGAATCGCTCGGCGATTTCCTGGATGGTGGCCAATCGTTCCTCATTGCTGGCGAGGTAGATCAGCACCCGCAGGGCGTAATCCGTGTGCTGGGTGATCTGCATGCGCGCATGGTAGACCAGGGCCGAACGGCCTATCTCGGGGCGATCAGCAATAGCCCTGTTGGATTCAGGTTTAAAAGATGCATGCAAAATGCAACTTAAAAATTCAAACCCAAGCCAGGAAAGACCACCATGTCATCGCTCTCACTCTCGTATGCCCCCGGCTCTGCCCTGATCTCGGCCGCGCCGGCCCGCCGCCTTTCACGCGCGTCCGGGCTCGTGGCTGCCGCTCCAGCCCCCGCTGCGGCCGCTGCGGTCGATGGGCCCAAGGCCGCCAGCGCGCCGGCCTGGGAGGCCCGCCGCGTGTTCGCCTGGTCGCGGCGGGCCATGGGCTATTCGGCCCTGGTGGTGGCGGCGGCCGTGGTGCTGGCCTACCCCCTGGCGCACAAGCTTTCGTTGCCGGCGCAGATCGTGGCCCACCTGGCCATTCCGGTGGCGGCCGGCGTGTTCAAGCTCGGCTATGTCGCCCGCCTCGCTGCGCAAGAAGCCCTGGCGCGCGTGGCCTGAGCCTGGCGCCGCCTGCAGCACCTTCAAGCCTCCGTTTCCTCTCACAAGCGCGACACTCTCATGCTCTCCACCACCGCTCGCCCCTGGATCGAAGCCACCTTGCCCGTGGTCCTGGAACATGGCGAAGCCATCACCCGGCACTTCTACCAACGCATGCTCGGCCAGCACCCCGAGCTGAAGAACCTGTTCAACCTCAGCAACCAGTCCCAGGGCGAGCAGGCACAGGCCCTGGCCCGTGCGGTCTACGCCTACGCCGCGCACATGGACCAAGCGCAGCTGATCGCCCCCGTGCTGGAGCGCATCGCCCACAAGCATGTCAGCCTGGGCATCACGCCGGCGCAGTACACCATCGTCGGCCGTCACCTGCTGGCCAGCATCGGCGAGGTGCTGGGCGCGGCCATCACGGCCGATATCGCCAGCGCCTGGGACGAGGTCTACTGGTTGATGGCCTCCGAGCTGATCGCCCGCGAAGCGCGGCTCTACCAGGAACGCCACTGGGCCGTCGGCGGCGCCTGGCCCGAGCTGGAGGTCTGCGATCTGCACGCCAGCAGCGAAGACACGCTCAGCCTGACCCTGCGCGCGCCAGACGGCAGGCCGCTGCCCGATTTCATCCCCGGCCAGTACCTCAGCGTGGCGCTGCCCCTGCCCGAACTGGGCCTGAAGCAGATCCGCCAGTACAGCCTGTCCAACCGGCCTGGCGAGGGCGTCTGGCGCATCACCGTCAAGCGCGTGCGAGGCGAGGCGTCGAAGGAGGGCGAGCCGGCGGGCCGCCCCGACGGCCTGGTCTCTACCCGCTTGCATGAGCATGTCCGCGTGGGCGACTGCTTGCGCGTGGGCCCCACGGCGGGTGACTTCCAGCTCCGCCCGGGCTTGCAGCCCGTGGTTATGATCAGCGCCGGCGTGGGCATCACGCCCATGGTGTCCATGCTGCAGCACATCGCCCACAGCCAGCCCGAGCGGCCGCTGTGTTTTGCCTATGCCACCACCAGCCTCGCGCACTATCCGCTGCGTGGGGAGGTTGAGCCCATCCTGGCCCGCCTGCCCCACGCGCGCTACCAGCTCTGGCTGGAGCAGGGCAGCCAGTGCTGCCCCGGCGCCGTGCCCGGGCGCATGGCCCTGGACGGCCCGCACGACCTGGGCGCCTGGCCCGCCGATGCCGACTTCTACCTCTGCGGCCCCCTGGCGTTCATGCAGGCGCAGCGCCGCACCCTGCTGTCCCAGGGCATCTCGCGCAGCCGCATTCACTACGAGGTCTTCGGGCCTGATCTCTTCGGCGATCTGCCTTGAGCTCAGGCGGGTTCATGCGATCGCCATGGCCCCGATGGACCGCGCGCCCCGCGGGGCATCGGCAGGGGTCAGCCGACGCTCGTGCGTCGCCCCGCCCGCAGCAGCATGAGGCCCACACCGGTGAACCAGACAATCTGGGTGATGCCGAAAACGGCGCCAAGATCGCGAAGCGGCGGCAGCAGGGTCAAGACACCGCAGCTGCCGCACAGCAGGCCCAGCCAGGCCAGCGCGGAGGTGCGCGATTCTCGCAGTCCGGCGATCGCCAGCAGCAAGACCCAGGCCCCGCCCACCACTTCAACCCCGCCGCCCAAGCCGCGCTGGAGGATGGTCAGCACCTGCCAGACAGTCATGGCTAAGGCGGGGTCCTTGGCGTGCAGGGTGGCCACGGCTGTCAGGCCCACGCTGGACAGCATGCCGCTGGCGATCACCAGGCCCGCCCAGATGTAGCCAAACGGCGAGGCCACACGCATCAGCGCTTCATTGCCCGGTGTGCGAAAGCGTTCGTGCAGCGCGGAGCTGAGCAGCACCAGCGCCAGGCCGAAGGCGACATACACCAGCAGGTTCACGGCCTGAAATGCAGCCTGGCGCTCCAGCACAAAAGCCAGCCTGCGAGCCGCGTCCCAGCCCTCGGCCTGCTCGGGCTTGAGCCAGGTCGTGATGGCCGCAAAGCCAACGATATAGCTCAGCGCCTCGAACAAGGCCGCCCCGCCGCCCCAGATCCACAGCCGCTTGTGCCTTGCGTGTGCCTCGGTGTTCATGTGCGCTCCTCTCGCGCCCGACTTGGATCCCGGGCTGCGTCCTGTCCTGATGGTTGAAGGAATCGATGGGCGCGCGCGATCACATGGCGCCCCAGTTCAGCGGCCGCATCTTGGCCGCCGGCCCGGCGCCGCGCGACGGTGCCGCGACGAACCGTCGAATCGCTGGGATGGGTTGCATCCGCCACGCTGCGCCGCACGGTGCGCACGTTATGAAGAGAAAGCCGACATCCGCTTTGGTACTCGTGGCTGCTGGCTCCGTAACTAATCACGCCGAGGCCGGCTCCCGAGATCGGGGCTGCGTGGCTCAATACATGGCCGGCAGCAATGCAAGAAAACGCATGTGCAACGCTCGGCATCCCCAGGTGGCGTTCGAGCCGCTACAGGCTTGACCCCGTCGCCTCCTTCCCCGCATCAACAACAGATGGAGAAGCAGATGATGAAAGCGTTCAGATCCTTGCTGTGGTCGGCCGCCTGCAGCCTTTTGCTGGCTGGCCCGGCCCATGCCGCGCCCAACACCCCGTTCGCTGACAACAATGGCACCGTGGTGCCGCCGAATCAGTACAGCGGGCCCTTCTTCAAACTGAGTCATGACTACCCGGCCACGGCCCCGGTGCCCGCCATGCCCTGGCGCAAGGCCATCAACAACGGCCGCATCAGCACCCGCAATGCCAGCGCTTACGCCGAGGCCCTGAAGCAGGCCGTGGGGCCGGATATGCGCGTCTTGATTGAAGACTACGCCAACTGGAATGCGGCCCAACGCGGTTGGTACAACGAGCCCTGGATCGGCAATCTGCGCGAACCCATCCACGGCATGTATGTCGGCAGCCAGGAGCTGGACGCGTCCTTGTTCGCCAAGAGCGGGTTGACCAAGCCCATCACCACCTACGTCCTGACCTATTACGACCGCACGGCAGCCCCCACGCTCTACAACATCTGGGGCAAGACCGCCATGCAGCCCAATATCAACGCCCGCAGCACGCAGTTTGCAGAAGGTTCGGTGGTGGTCAAAGCGTCGTTCATCACGGCCGATGGCAAGGTCTGGCCGGCCATGGAGGGGGCCCTGAGCTGGCCGCTCTACATCAGCGTCGATGCCAGCACCAATCCACCGCCGGACTACACCGCCAGCCCGCCGGTGCTGATCAATGCCTCGTTCATGCAGTTCGACATCATCGTCAAGGACAGCGCCTCTGCGCCTGCGACGGGCTGGGTGTTCACCACCCTGGTCTACGACAAGCGGCTGAAGCGCGGCCCCAACGGCATCTGGGATCAGATGGTCGTGCTCGGTGCGCAATGGGGCAATGACCCGCAGGCCAAGGACCCCAGCAACCCACGGCCCAAGCTGCTCGAAAACTGGAACAACCCGGCCGCACCCTTGTACGGCGGAGAAACCTTTGGCTGGGGCGAGCGCCTGTCCGGCCCCAACGATGGCGCCATGAACGACTTTGCCTACAGCAGCGGCACCAACCCCGGTACGCGCGACACGGCCGCAAGCCGTGTCAAGGCCGATCAGCTCAAGGTCGGGGCACCGGTCTATGTCACCAATGGCAAGAACTCCTCATGCATGAGCTGCCACAGCACGGCGCAATGGAACCCGAAGAACCCATCCTTGGGCATGGACTCCTTCCTGTTGCCCTTGCTGACGCCGCGGCCGCAGCTGCCACCGGGATGCAGCAACGCAAAAGACCCCTGCGCCAACTTCCTCAACTCGCCCCCTCCGGGCTCTCCTTTGTGGATGAAGTGGTTCCAGAACCGCAAGGGCGATGTGCCGATGGACAAGGGCAGCATCGCCGCCGATTTCGACATGGTGCTGACCTTCAAATCCCTGCCCGCCTGGTATCAAGCCACGCAAGGCAAGCCCCATCAGTTGCTGTCGACGGACCGCAATGGCCGGGCTTATCCAAGCACCACTCGTTGAGGTGATTCCATGAGCCACAACTACCAGCGCTTCTTCGCCCGCCAAGCCGGCAGCGCCCCCGCGCCCTCAGCCCCGGCCGGCATCTCCCTGGGCTACCCGGTGCCCGGCCCGCAGAACACGGATGTTAACGAGATGGCTGCGAAGGCCTTCTTTGCCAGCTCCGCGCAGTGGGCCCAGATCCAGCAGCAGGCCTTCGACTTCATCGTCATCGGCACCGGCCCCACCGGTGTGGCGTTCATCGAGCAGGCGCTGCGCAACAAGCCGCAGGCCAGGATCCTGGTGCTCGAGCGGGGCGGCTTCGTCCTGCCTGTGCATTACCAGATGCTGCCCGTGGCCTTCCAGGCTTTCACCGGCTCGCCGCCCACCACCTACCCGTGGACCCGCAGCACGCGCATGAGCAGCACCGGCCCGGCCTTCTTCCAGGCCGGCTACATCCCCATCCTGGGTGGGCGTTCGACCTACTGGAGCGCCTGGTCGCCGTCTCCCACGCCGGATCTGATGCGCGATTGGCCGCAGGAGCTGGTTCAAGTCACGCTCAAGCCGGGCTTCTGGGAGCGCGCCCGCGGCTTTCTCCAGGTCACCTCGATGGACCGCATCGACGATGGCGTCTACGGCAATCTGCAAGCCCAGCTGGGCTGCCGGCTGAAGGACAACTTCAAGCGCTTCGTGCCTTCGGCGCAGAACGCCTACCCCGCGCCCATTGCCGTGGCCAACCCGGATTGGCAGACCGTCAAGTTCTACAAATACTCCACCGTGGGCACCTTGCTGGCTTTGCAAGCCAGGCAGAGCAGCTTGGCCGCGCAGGGGCAGGGCGCCGCGCTGCCGATCGTGGACCACTGCATCGTGGAGCGCCTCCTCCACGACGAGCAAGGCACGGTGACGGCGCTGCTCACCAGTCGTGGGCCCTTGGCTGTGGCCTCTGCCAAGGTCATCCTGGCCATGGGCACCATCCCGCCTGCCACGCTGCTGATGAACTCCTTCGGCCCGCGCTTGCCCAAGGCCGGCCAGCGCTACACAGGGCATTTCATGTCGCATGTCACGGCGCGGGTCCGGCGTTCGGCCTTCAAGAACGTGGCGCCGCTGGAGCTGGGCGCTTTGTATCTGGATGGCAAGGACGCGCAGGGGCAGCAGTACCACGTGCAGGTCAGCGCTTTCGCTTCCACCGATGCTGCGCGCGACCTGAGCACCATCGCCCACGAAGCCCCAGACGCGGCCGCCGTGGCCACGCCGCAGCAGCTGCAAAGCTCCGCAGACCACATCGTGTTCGTCTGCGCCACGCTGGGCGAGGTCAGCGAGAAGAACGCCGACAACTGGATCCGCCTCGACGACGGGCCGGACCCGACCAGCAACATCACCCTGCAGCTGTGTCTCAGTGAAGCCGATCAGCGCCTCTGGGACACCCTCGATGAGGCCACCTACCAGACGCTGGATGCCCTGGTGTCCAGCGACGGTGTGACCCCGACCGTCGAGTACTGGATCGAAGACGGCGCCAGTGCGGGCAGCTGGAGTGCCCTGCGCCCTCCGCAGTCGCAGATCCGGCTCAACATCATCGTTCACGAGGCCTCGCCCTTGTGGATGGGCGCGGACCCGGCCGACTCGGTGGTGGGCCTGGACTATCGGCCGCATGGCGTGAGCAATGTCTACCTGACCGGCGGCGCCATCTTGCCCACCTCCGGCTCCTGGAACCCCACGCTCACCCTGTGCGGCTTGGCCCAAGACCTGGCCGACCGTTTGAGCTGAGGCCCGGCTTCAGGGCCGATCACGTCTCGTCCCGCGCAAAGCGGTCATCGGCGTCCGGCGATCGGCTGTGCCTGCGGCGGCGCCGCCGGCACAGCTTCACCGCCGCGGCTCGCCACGCGCAGCTCCGTGGCAGCCGCTGGGTCGGCGGTCTGTTCAAAGAAGCTCATGCCGGAGCTTGCGGGCTTGCTGCGATGGGTCGACAAGTCTTGTGGAGAGGATCAGAATGGATTTGCAACCCGACCGAAGGAAGCTGCCATGCCCCGAGTCGACCGCTGGCTGCGCGCCAGTTTGTGTGCAGTGTTACTCGCCTGTTCGGGTCAGGCGGTTCATGCCAGTGATCTTTTGGGCGTGACCGAAGACGTCCCGCCTTTCTCGTACCTGGAGGACGGCCGCTACCTCGGCCTGGCCAACGAGGTTTTGGATCGCATCGTCAAGCGCAGCGGCTTGCGAATTCAGCGCGCCATTCAGCCCTGGGCTCGCGCGCAGATCACTGTTCAGGGGGTTCCCAACAGCCTGCTCTATGTCACCGTTCGCGCCCCTGCACGAGAGAAGCTCTATCGTTGGGTGGGCCCGATTGATGACTGCGAGATCGCCGTGCTTGCTTTGGCCAGCAGCGGACGCAGCTTCACACCGTCCACTCCGGACGGGCAGGTTCTTCGTATCGGTGCGGTGCGCGGTTCGCCGGCCGGCAAATTGCTCAGGGATGCAGGTGTGACAGAGCGCAGCATCTACAACACCCCGGGCAGTGAGACCTCGGCCAAGATGCTCTACGTCGGCCACCTGGACATGATTGCCGGCCTGACGCTGCCCTACGCCTTTCAGGCCGCGAGGGCCGGCTACGATCCCAGTCAGCTGGTGCAGGTGCATGTGTTGCACAAGGGCCTGGGCTGCTATTTCGCGTTCAACCTCAAGGTGGACGACGGTCTGTTCAAACGTTTCGAAGAGGCCTTTGTCGCGATGCAAGCCAGCGGTGAGCTCAAGACCTTGCGGGAGCAGTACCTGCAGACGCCAACCCGACAGGCCGCGCGCTGAGCAGGTCCGCAAGACCGAGCGGCGCGACAAGCCAGGGCCAAAAGCCGGCAACCATTGGCGCACCTTGTCTCGCTCGAGTACTGAAGTTGGCGAGCGCCTCTGTCGGGGAGCTTGGGCAAGACCGGCGATTCAATTCCCGAGGGACTTCATCGATGCATCCGCGAGGCCGGAATGGCTGCCGAACTCACTCTGAGTTCGGCGAGTCTGCGGAGGATGATGGAGTTGCATCCCTCCCGCCGAGCGGTCTCAGCGCGACCAGGGCGCCGCTGCGGCTTCAGCCAGGCGCTGCTCGCCCATGGCGCGCAGGCTCCATTTGAGCAAGCGGTCTTGGGCGTCGAACAGCAGCACCAGCTCCAGCTCCGGCGTGGGCTTGGTGCTGGCATCGGCTGCGGGCTGGCGTTCCTGCGTGTAGAGCACCACGCGCAGGCTGCTGTCGTAACGCATCGTCCCCTGGTCTTTGCCCAGCCGGGCCTTGATCTCGTCCCACAGGCTCAGCTCGCCAGCCTGCAGGCTGCGGGCCACCTCGGGCAAGGGGCCGGGAGCCTGCAGCAAGGCCGGGTCGAGCGGCGCGGTGGCGGCGTCCTTGTCGATGCTTTCAAACTCCACCTGGGTGTCGTCGGGCCAGGCACTGTCGCCCAGGGGCAGGCGGTAGAGCTGGTGTCGCAAGCTGTAGCTCCAGTCGAACACGGGCAGGCTCAGGCCTTCCAGATGGCCCATGCCGCCCAGCGCCATCTGGCTGATCTGCTGCACCCGCTGACCGTGCTTGAGGCGAATGCCAAACACCGGCGCATCGGCAAAGCTGCTCCAGCCAAAGCGGCTGCTGTCGCAACCATTGAGCAGCGGCTTGAGCAGGTGGATGAACAAGCCACCGGGCCCGGCTGTGCGGGCCATGCCGCTGAAGAAGCTGGCCCGGCATTGCAATCGCAAATCGCCCAGGCGGCGCAGCTGCGGCGTGCTGCCTGGTGTGCGCACATCGGCCCGCCAGGTGACCTTGCCATCACGCAGGCGGCTGTGCAGCTCGGTGCCCGGCTCCAGCGTCCGCCAGGCCTCGTCCAGCGCAAAGCGGCCATCGGCCTCCAGCGCAATCGGCAGCGCGCCTTGCGGCGCCAGCAGCACCAGATCCACCAGCCGCGAGGCCTCCGCCTCCTTGCGCCCGAACACCTTGAAGCGCAGCACACCCTCCGGCGCCAGGGCCCGCTCGGCCAGGAAGATCTGCTCGGCCTTGAGCAGATGGCTCAGGGTCTTGGCATCCCGCGCCGCCGTGCTCTGGCCCTGCACCGCGACGGGGGCCATGGTGGGCAGAGGCTGCGGTGGCGCTGGCGGGGTGAACTCAGGCGCTGAGGCGGAGGCGGCCGCGGGCTCGGCCGATGCCGATGCAGGAGGGGCGGCAGGCTCCGCGCTTCTTGAGGCCAAGGCCGCCCCCGTCAGGGCGGCCATGCAGATGGCTGCGCCTGTGGCCCGCCAGGCCCAGTGCATGGGGCGCCTTGTGGCGGGCTTGTTGTGCGTGGCAGAAACGGCGGTGCTGCAAGGGCGGGAGCTCGATCGCATTGGGGGCTTGGCAGAAAGGCAGATGGAATGAGAAGGGGAGAGAAACGCGGCGCCCGTGGGCTCGACCAGCTTCAGCGCCTGGCTCCATCAAAGCCAGCGCGCGGCGGCATGCTAGCGATTCGGGTGGCCTGCTGGCGCCCGGCTGCGGCGAATGGCTGAATGGGCGCGGCGAGCGGCGGCTTGGCTGGCACGGGCGGGCAGGGCGCCACGGTGGCGGGCGCCGCTTCTGGCCGAAACGCGGCGCTCGGCCTCGCCCCTCTTAAAATCGCGCATTCCCCGCCCGGCTTGTTCGTTCGATTGATTGTTCGTTCGTTCGTTCGTTCGTTCGTCCGCTTGTTTGCTGGCTTGCTCGCTTGCCCGCTGTAAAGCCGAGCCCCGTCTCTTGCCCTTTCATCCTCTCCTGCAGTACCCCCTCATGCCCAAAACTACCCACAAACCTTTCGTCATCGGTGTCGCAGGCGGCAGCGGCAGCGGCAAATCGACGGTGACGCGCCAGGTGGTGGCGGCCATCGGGCCGGAGAACGTGGCGGTGGTGATGCAGGACGATTACTACCGCGACCAATCGCACATGCCGCCGGAAGACCGGCGCAAGCAGAACTACGACCACCCCGATGCCTTCGACTGGCCGCTGATGACCCAGCACCTGGCTGCCCTGCGCAAGGGCGAGGCCATCGCCATGCCGGTGTATGACTTCGCGGCCGACAACCGCTCCAGCGACACCATCACCGTGGCGCCTGCGCCGGTGATCGTGGTCGAGGGCCTGTTCGCCCTGTACGACACGAAGCTGCGCAACATGATGTCGCTGAAGATCTACGTCGACACCGCCTCGGACGTGCGCTTCATCCGCCGCCTGCAGCGCGATATCTCGGAGCGGGGCCGCAGCACCGAGTCGGTGGTGAACCAGTACATGGACACCGTGCGCCCCATGCACAAGCAGTTCATCGAGCCCACCAAGCGCAATGCCGATGTCATCCTGCCCCACGGCGCCAACGGCCCGGCGGTGGACATCATCACCACCAAGGTGAGGAGCTTGTTGCAGGAGATGGGGCGGGGCTGAGCGGATGCCCCCGCGGGGGGCTTCAATCTTGGGATGGGCCGTGCGCTCGCGCTTTTGGCGCCGAAGTGATGGATTGAATCGGCCAGGCTGCGCTGCTAGCATTTCGCCGACCTCACTTGACCGACAGCAAGGAGTGCGCCCATGTTCAACGCTTCACGCAAAGGGCCATGGCGGCCCACCGGAGCCCGCGCGATCGGTTTGCAGCTGGCTGTTCTTTGGTTCGGGTTGACTGGCACCTGTGTTGCGGCGGGAAGCTTCGGCAACACGAGTTGGATCGGAGCGACGGTGAAGCAGGGCGCATCGACCGTGTCGGTGGGCGAGCAGGTGTTTGCCTCCAGCCTAGACTTCAGCGTCGGGGCCGCCCAAGGCTTCAGCTTCGAAGCCCGTGGAACCTTTGGTCTCTACGACAACGGGGTGCCCTATGTCTTTGGCGCCAGCATCAGCCCCTTGCTGAGTTTGCGGCTGACGAATTTCAGCTATGAATGCATGCAGCTGAGCTGCGAGGCCGCGGAGTTCCGGACCTACTTCTATGCCCGCGGCATTGGCGGCTATTTCGAAGACCCCATCATGACGGGCTTGTCGATGGATGGGTCGGGCTCCTTGCTTGGAGACTTCCGCCTGGAGGCCTACTTTGGCGGCTACGACGGTGGCTCCATTTCCCCCTTGCTGGTGGTGAATGGCAGCCTGTCAGGCGGGCCCTTCAGCTTCTCAAGCGGGATCTTGCCCAAGTACCGCGGCAGCGGTCAGCGCTTCGACCCCATCACGCTCCAGCTCAGCCTGCCCAGCGCCACGCAGGGCCAGACCCTGGATCTGCCCCACAGCGCGGCCGCTTCGATCAACACCGTGCCGTCCTTGGTGCCTGAGCCGGATGCGGCGTGGCTGATGTCCTTGGGCGTCGGGGCGCTGGGATGGCTGGCCCGGCGGCGGCAGCTCCGTGCTGCCGGAGCGCCGAGCTGAGTTGAGCGAGGGTTTCAGGCGGGGCCTCGCGCGCTTCGCGCAGCCAAGCCTGGGCCTTGCTTATTGGCGCCGGCGTCGAAGCTTGGTGCCCATGGCCAGGAGCCCCGCGGCCAACAGCGCATAGCTGCTGGGTTCCGGCACGGCCGGGGTCAAGCTTGCAATCTCGGCGCTGCTCAAAGCCTGGTCGTAGAAGGCGATGTAGTCCACTTTGCCGGGGCCGGCCTCACCCCCGTCGTCCATGAAAAATCGTGCGCCTGTGGCGACGAAGACGGCCCGGTCATCGCGGTCCAGAAAGCTGAGCTGCAACTGGCCGTCCAGATAGGTGTGAACCTGCTTGGTGTTGGCGTCACGGCTGATGGTGACGCGCTTGAACTCATGGGTGCTGAACTGTGCGGCGCCGCGGTTGGGGCCGCCCATATACAGATCGAGGTAGCCGTTGTGGCTGTACAAGCCGTTGTCGGTGCTGCCGTTCTTGAAGTCGAGCAGTCGGCGATAACCGGCCAGCTCATAGGACTCGTAGCTGAAGTCGATGGTGTAGGTCCCGCCCAGCGCGCCCACAAAGCTCAGCCCCTTGTTGGCGAGGTAATTGAACCCGGTGTTGTCCACGGTTCCGCCTGCGCTTGCAATTAGATCAGCGCCTCCCTTGAGGTCATGCAAATCGCCATTGAGCAGGTAGAGATGGCTCGGTGTTGCGGCTTGTGCGGCGCAGGTCAGCAAAGACAAGACGGTCCATGCAAACGGAACCCTGATTTGTTTCATCGTCATCATCACGTGGGGCTTAGCTTCGAGTCAGCGAGGGGATGCTTCACTATGCCGCAATGCCGGGCGGCTCCGACCTTCACTTCCCCCCGATGCAGGGGCCCTCTGATGAGGGATGCTTTCTGTCACGGTGAAGGCGGACGTGGACGTGTTAAGGCTGACGGCTGGCGCGAGCAAGGGCCACGTTCGGCGCGTGGCATGAGGCCAGGCCTGACCCTCATGCGCAGGGGCATGCGTGCGTGGGGCGTCCAGGCGGGGCCGTGATTGCCCATTGGCGTGGCGGCCGATCAGCGTTTTCCTGACGCCCCTTTGGGTTCGCGCCCCGTTTCAGCGCAGGGGTGGGCGCAGCGCCACCAGGGTGCCGTCAAAGCGTGCCAGCAGCAGAAGCTTGGCTTCGCCCCACCACACCGCATCGAGCCAGGAGGCATCGCCATCGGGGCGCCCCAGGTGCTCCCAGCGCAGTGGCGCCTGCTCGTTCTCGCGGAGGTGGTACAGGGTCAGGTTGACGTTGGCCAGCGACACCGCGCGACCCTGCCCCAGATCCACCAGCCGACCCGCATGAGCGGGTGAGCCGGACACCCCATCCCAGAGCAGCAGGCGGCCCTCCTGCTCGGCCCGCACCGATTCGTAGCGGCCGACGCGCCAGCGCGGGCCTGCGCGCACACCCCGTTCTTCGCGTTCGATGTTCTCAATGGCGGTGGCATCGGCCATCAGCTCGTGCCAGCCGATGGCCGAGGTGTTGCCATCGTCGCCCTCGAACCAAGGGGCGCCTTCCTGGACGCGACCCCGGCGCTGGGCCACCCGGGCCCAGCGTCCGTCGGCATCCGTGCGGTACAGGCGCTGCTCGGCCTGCTCGCCCTTGATCCAGCGCGCCAGCACCTGGTCGCCCAGCCAGACCGCCGAGTAGACCTGCCAGCCCGTGCGTTGCTCAAGCGTTTGGCGGGCCTTGGGGTCCCAATGCGCGGCGAAAGGCCGCAGGCTCAGGGTGTCGCCCTGCCAGTTCAGGAACTGGGCCCTCACGAAGTTGGGTGTGCTGCACACACCGGTGGGCCGTGGTGTGGGCCAGCGGGCGAGCACCTGGCCATTGCTGGCGTCGATCTGGTGCAGTTCGTCGCCTTGGTCCAGCAAGAGTTGGCCCAGCGGGCTCAAACCCCAGCGGCGCGGCGATCTGTCCGGATGCGGGCGCTCGGAGGGCCAGTCGCTGCCATTGCAGCGGCCGGTGCGGGCTTCGGCCCAGGCCTTGCGGGTGTCCAGGCCCAATGTCCACAGAATCTTGCCCGGCTGGGTGATGCGCTCCGCTTGGCGGGCCAGCGGCGCCTCATTGGCCTCGAGGCAGGGCGTGCTCGTGTTCGGTTCGCGTGGTGGAAGCGCGGCCACGGCGGGCGGCAGGGCCAGCTTGTGCCAGGGCTGCAGGCGCCAGGGGCTGTGGTCGTATTTTTCCCCGGAGCGATCCACGCCGGTGGCGCGGCGCAGCAACAGGCCTTGAGCATGGGCGTGCACGGCCACACCCTGGCTGCCCTGGGGCCGCGGCAGCACGCTGGTGTGCAGCGTACGACCGGTTCGAGCGTCCAGCCACAGCAGGCTTTGGGATTTGGCCTGGCTTGGCGCCGTCAGCACGGCCAACCAGCGGCCCAGAGGATCCGCGGCCAGGCTTGCAATGGCGGCCTCGCCTGTCAGCGGCCAGCTGTGCGCGCGCACGGGGCAGCTGCTGGTGTCCAGCGCTTGCACTTCGCCTTCGGCGTCCAGCCAGAACTGCTGCCAGGCGCTGGCGCTGTGCAGTTGTCGACTCAACTGGCCCAGTTCACCCGGGCGCTGTGCTTCGTTCCACAGGGCGCCGCTGCGCAGATCCCAGCGGCTCCATTGCAGGCTGCTCTGGCGGGAGATGTCCTCCCAGGCCTCGCCGCGTTCTTGTGTGAGCACCGCCAGGCGCTGGCCATCGTCTTCAAAGCGCAGCGCCACGGCCGGATGCGCCGGCCAGAGCGTGCGCATCGGCTTGTTCTTGCTGCTGCTGCTGCTGCTGCTGCTGCGCAGATCCAGCACCTGAACGGAAGGATCGCCCTCCGAGCCACTGTGGGCCAGCCAATGCCCGTCGGTGGAGACAGTCAGCGCGCCGGAGAAGTAGCTGGGTGCGTCGTAGGAGCCGGCCTCGCTCAGGGCGGGGCACTTGACGCCAGGTTCGGCCAGGCGCTTGGGCGTGGGGCCGCGGAAGTCCACCTGCATGAGGCAGCCCTTCTCGCCCAAGACCCAGACCAGCAGGCCCGGACCATGGCTGGCCACGGCACGCACCCCGGGGCCGAGCTGGATACGCTGCACAGTCGGCTTGCCTTCCTGGGCCTCGCGCAGCAACTCACCCTGAGGGTTCACGCTGACACGCCAGGCGCTGTCGGCGGAGACCCAGACCGGTCGGTGAGAGAAGACATACGCGGCATGAGCCTCAGCCTCTGAGGTGGGGCCGGCTGCGTGCAGCGGGTGCAGGAGCCCGCCCAGCATCAGGGCGGTGCCGATCTTCAGGAAGTGCATGGTGGGTGATCGGAGATGAGGGGGCTGACAAGTCCAGTGGCCAGGGCTTCCCCAGGCCTGTATCGCGTCCCGGAAGCGGGTTCACTCGACGTGGTGATGATGGTGGTGATGGTGGTGACGGAGGCAGGCGGAGACTCTCGCATCAAACAACTGCACATCAAGACATGGCCTGACGAACATTCAGAAGAATGTCTCAGTGAACGTGGATTCAACAGCGATGTCTTCGACCAAACCGGGGCAACTCCGAAGCGCTGCGTCGATCTTGGCAAGCTCAACAGGAAGCCAGCCCTGCCCGCGATGATTGGACACGGCGCGGCACAGAGGGCTGTCTGGAGCGGCGCACGCCGCCAGCGGCGCCCGTGTCTACCAACACGGGCCGCCTTGATCCTGATGGGTGACTGCTGCGCTGAGCTGCGGCGCAACCATGCATTGAGAACCAAGTGCACGCTGAACTCGACGAGCCGGGAACTCAGTCTTGAGTGAAGAGGAGAACAAACAAGTGCGCGCTTGCGGCGCAGGGGCGCGTGTTTGCGACTTGCCGGGCTGCGAATGCCTGACCCTCATGCTCCACGCTCGCGGCTGCGGCGCGCGGTGATGAAGTAGAGCAAAGGCCCGAAGGAGCCCACCACCAGCGAGAAGATCGCCCAGGGCCAGAAGGGCCGCGCCTGGGCTTGCGCGTCGCGGCGCATGAAGACCAAGAGCAAGACCATGACGATGATCAGATCGGCCATCACCTGCCAACCCTCGGGGATGCGCAGCAGCACTTGCACCAACTCCAGGACCCCGCCGGCATGCTGCACGGCGTAAGCGCTCAAGGTGCTGAAGAGCAGCAGCACGACGATCAATACAGGCTTGTTCATGGCTTGTTTTCTTCCTTGCTTACTCGCTGTCAAAAATCGAATGAAGAAGGGCAGTGTCCGAGCCGCGCACCAGCGCCGCAATTACCTCGCAGGTCATTGATAAGACAAGAGAACAGAAGAGGCGGCCGGGCTGTGGTGGAATCCGCTCATGCTCGCCGCCAGCCCCTCACTTCGCGAAACCCTGCAAAGCGCACGCAAGGCGCGCCGCATCAGTCAGCTGGAGCTGGCCTTGCGCCTGGGGGTGAGCCAGCGCCATGTGAGCTTTGTCGAGAGCGGGCGGGCCCAGGCCAGCCGTGAGCTGCTGCTGGCCTGGTTGCAGGAGCTGCAAGCGCCGCTGGCCCTGCGCAACACCGTCTTGCAACAAGCCGGCTTTGCCGCCGCCTACAGCGGCCATGAGTTGGGCGCGGCGGTGCTGGCGCCGGTGCGCGAGGCCCTGGCGCTGATGCTGGCGGCCCATGACCCGCTGCCCGCCATGGTGATGGACGCCGGCTGGAACATCTTGCAAATGAACCAGGGCGCCCGCTGGATGGCGCTGACGCTGATGCCCTGGCTGGCCGGGCAGCCACCGGGCCAGAGCCTCAATATGCTGGACCTGCTGCTGCACCCCGAAGGCATGAGCCGCCACATCAGCAATCTGGACGAAGTGGCCCCCGCCATGCTGGCCCATCTGCGCGACGACGCCTCGGTCGTGCCCGAAATGCAAGCCCGTGTGGAGCAGTTGGCGGCGCAGTTTCAAGCGCGCCTGGGCGGCCAAACGCTGGCGCCCTGGACGCGACAACTGGCCCCGGTCTTGACCACCCGCTTCGCCACCATCCACGGCGAGCTGGCTTTTTTCAGCATGTTCTCCACCTTCGGCACGCCGCAAGACATCACGCTGGCCTCGCTGCGGGTGGAGCATGTCTTCCCGGCGGATGCCAAGACCCGTGCGGTGCTGGAGGCCGCGGCTTGATGGGCAAATTTAAGGCTGACCCTCATGTCCGAGCGTTGAGGGTCAAGAGCGCAGTGAGTTCGACGAGCAGGGAACTTAGTCTTGAGTGAGGAGGAGAGCAAACAAGTGCGCTCGTGCGGTGCCGGGGCGTGTGTTTGCGACTTGATGGGGGCGGCGAATGGGTGACCCTCATGCCCCATAGCCTTAAATCCGTGATGGCCGAGGCTTTCAGTTCGTTGTTTCCTGAGTCATTGGGCTCATGTCGAATGACAGAAAACTGACATTGTTGATGTCTAGAGTTTTCGGGTCTGAGGCTGCTGGCCCGTGCGTCAGACCGCTGGAGGGCTTCGGGCGCTGACGAAGCCTGCAGGGAGGGGAACACTCGATGAAATCAACAAACTTGGTGGCGGCAGCATTGCTCAGCCTTTGTGTGCTTGGCGCGCCCTTGGAGTCCGCTCACGCTGCGAGCTATCGTGGGCTTGTGGTTTTTGGCGACAGCCTGAGCGACAGCGGCAACCACGCCGCAAAAAATGGTGCCGACCCCAGCCAAGTCATTAGCGGCAATGACTATTACCCTTTTCAGGCCTATGCCAGCGGCAACTTCAGCAATGGCCCGGTCTGGGGTGAACGCTTAGCGCAGCAATTGGGCTTGTCGGGTTTCAAAGCTTCAGCGCTGGGCGGGGACAATTTTTCGTACGCTTTTGCCAAGGTGCTCAGCAATGGTGCAGTGGCACCCAACAGCTTGCCCGATCAAGTCAAGCAGTACCTGAACCGTGCCGGCGGTGTTGCCGATTCTGAGTCACTCTACATCTTGGAAGGCGGCGCCAATGACTTGTTCTTCAATCGCAGTACCGCCTGGAACTCCAGTGCAGCGGCGCTCTTGAGCACGCGTTACGCCACTGGCGTTGGGGCGATGGTTGACAAACTACAGGCGGCAGGCGCGCGCCACATCTTGGTGTTGAATGTGCCTAATCTGGGCATCGCGCCGGGCGTGGGCGGCGAAGGTTCGCAGATCAGCAGCAATGCCTCGCTGTTGGCGCAAACCATGAACGCGGCCCTCACACAAAGGCTGGCTGCCGAAGGGCCAGAGGTGAGGGTGTTTGATTTTTATGGCCAGTGGACGCAGTGGCATGCTGCCGGACCGGGTGCTTCAGGCTTTAGCAATGTGAGCGATGCCTGCGGCGCGCCTAGCTTGACTTGTGACCCCAATACCGCCCTGTTTTGGGATGCAATCCATCCCACCACGGCAGCCCACTCGGCCATGGCGGAGGCGATATTCGCGCAGGTTTCTCAAGTGCCCGAGCCCAGTAGCTTGCTGCTCTGGTGCGCTGGATTGTTGTTGCTCTGCAAGCGCCAGAGTCGGCGCATTTCGGCGTTCATGCGCAGAGCTGAGGCGGCCCAAAATTTCGGGGTCGGCCTAACTCGCGCTTGATAGCATGGCATCCGCTGGGCGAGTACGCCTCGGCCTGAACATCAAGCATATTCACAGGAGATCAAAATGGCCCATGTGTTGGATTGGTTTGAGTTGCCGGTCACAGACTTCGCACGCGCCAAGGCGTTTTATGAGGCTGTGCTCGGACGCTCCGTGACGCGTATGGACATGGGGGGCATCACCTTGGGTATGTTGGGTAGCGATGCTGATTCAGTCGGCGGCGCCCTGGTGTGCGGAGAAGGCAATGTGCCGTCGAGTACGGGCAGTTTGGTCTATCTGAACGGCGGCGAAGATTTGGCGATCATGTTGGCCCGCGTCGAAGCAGCCGGCGGCCGCATCCTTGTGCCCAAGACCGATATTGGTCAGGGCTTTGGTTTCTTTGCCCATTTTTTAGACTGCGAAGGCAATAAGGTCGGACTGCACTCCATGGGCTGAGCTCATTGCCAACGGGCCTGACGGCCTCGCTGCCTCTCCGGCGCGGGGTCCGGCGCGGGGTCAGACCTTAAATTTCAAGTCTTCATACTTCCTGATCAACTGGCTGACTCGCGCGACCGACAAGCCCAACTCGGCCGCGAGCGCCGTCATCTTGATGCCCGAGCGTGTGTGCGCCATCCAAAGGGCTTCGGCACGATCGGGGTAGTCGTGTTGCCACTGCTGCAAGCTCTTGGGTTCGCTGCGTTGCTGCCGAGGGATGTCGCTCGCCTTGGAGGTGGCAGGCCTGCGCTCGTGCTCTGCCAAGGTCCGCTCCACAAAGGCCTCAGCGCCCAGGTAGATTTGCTGACGCAGGCCTTCCTCCCAGAGGCGCAAGTCCCGAGCTGCTTCCACCAGTTCGGCATAGCGGCTGGCTGCAAGCGCCCGCTCTTGGTCCGAGCGAGGCTCATGCCCCAGCAAGTGCGCATGCAGCCCCGCCGTGTCAAGCCAGGGCGGGGGCGGGGCAAGGCCGCAATGGGCGCGGTAGCTGGACCAAGGCCAATCGCCCGGCTGCGGCACCATCTGCGCACGCACAGGGTTGAGCTCAACGTAACGGCAGGCCTCCAGCAGATAGCTGTCTCGGTCCACCAGAATCGCCTTGAATCGGCCCTGAAATACATGCCCCACCTTGCCATGCCGCCGATTGAAGGCCTGGGTGTAGATGCCGTTCAATTGCTGCATCAGGGCTGACAGATTCGCCAAGCGCGTGCCCAGCACCCAGTGATAGTGATTGCCCATCAAGCAGTAGGCCAGCATCACCGCGTCAAAGCGCTTCATGGTCTGGCCGACGATGGCCAGCAGCAAGGCCCGGTCATCGTCCGACTCGAAAATAGGCTCACGCCGATTGCCGCGCGCCGTGACGTGATACACGGCACCGGGGAACTCGATGCGCAAGGGGCGAGTCATGTGGGGAGTTTAGGTAAGGCTTCTGGAGACTTCAAATTTAAGGCCTGACCCTCATGCCCCCTCGCGCCGTGACGTGATACACGGCGCCGGGGAACTCGATGCGCAAGGGGCGGGTCATGCGAGGAGCTTAGGCGAGGCTCGTGGGGACTTCAAATTTAAGGCCTGACCCTCATGCCTCTGCAGCAAGGCGCGGTCGTCGTCTGATTCGAAGATGGGCTCGCGTCGATTGCCGCGCGCCGTGACGTGATACACAGCGCCGGGGAACTCGATGCGCAAGGGGCGGGTCATGCGAGGAGCTTAGGCGAGGCTCCTGGGGACTTCAAATTTAAGGCCTGACCCTCATGCGCTCGTGACCCTCATGCGCTCGGAATTGGAGCCTCCTCGAAACCCGGGGCGATTCACTCTGCGAGTAGCCAAGCCAGCAACATACCTCAAGTGGTACACAAATTCGGGGTCAAGTCTTAACGACTAACACAAGCGCGGGGTCCAGCGCGGGGGGCGGCTAATGGGTGACCCTCATGCCCCTCTCATGCCGCAGGGTTGAATCAATGGAGGCTCCAACTATTCTGACGCGGGGGGGCATGGGACGCAGCAACTAACCATCAGGATTTGCAAGGCGGTAAGCAAGCACGCGTTCGACTAAATCCTCTAGTGATGCGTTCAAGTTTGAATAGTCTCGTGCTGGAAACTCAACATAGGTCAAGTTGTATGCGCGCGAAGCGGCATTTTTGAGTGCTGCGTGAGTTCCACTCGGTGCGACAAAGTAATGCGTATTGGTGCTTGGTGCCGAAATTGTCGCATTCTCAAGCGCTAGTTGAATATCCGGATCGGCGAGGCTGTACCCGAGGAAGAGAATCGTATGAGTAAGACACAGGGCGTCCAGAACTCGAAAGAATTGTCCGTACTGGCGTCGGGCTTCAAAGTATCCAGAGCGAGTGAGGACCATATGGTCTGTTTGGGATATGCAGCCATGAGCCTTGATGACAGTGCGAGTGGGTGACCTTAATTGCTGTACTAAATGTGAATCAGTGTATTTGACAATGTTGTAACCAGCGGCGGCCGCGCCCCCTGTGCAATATCGATCGTAGATTTGATCGAAATTGGTAGTGATCGCAATCTTTGGATCAAGATTTAGAACGTGTTCGTGAATCGTGGACTGCCGAAAACGCGGTAACTCAAGCATTTGGCGCATTGCATCTGCGTAATCCGCGCGATTTATGGCTGCTGCAATTACTTCAGCAGCATCAAGGAACTTCAGTTCGTCAATGAGCTGTGTAGCTAGAGTGCGGTCAGGTCCCGCTGGGACACGGGCATTTAACTCGGTTAGCAGGCCACGCCAGTCTGGCGGGCGACGGTTGGAGTCGCCCATCGTAGGTGTGCACGCTGCCGATGCTCCCGCACCGAAGAAGATGATGCATCGCCGTGCGGCGAGCTCCTTTACAAGTGCTTCGCTCCAGTCAATCATGGCTCTACAGACCAATATTTCTGAGGAAGTTGTCAGCGATTTGACGTATCCGCACTTCGTAGTTTTCGATCATTTTGTAGTGAGAGCCGACGATTCCGTCGCTGGAAGCTAGCTCGCCAATAGGGGATGCACGAGTCTGTGCCAGCGGAATTAGGCTGTACATATGCGGAATGTCACCGAGCTTCAGTGAGTTCAAAGAAATCTGGTTGACGCTGAATGTTTTTCGAAGTATGTCGACTTCCTGTGGTACTTTTGCGAGGATTTCTTCATATCGAGTTGTAGCAATCCTCTCGCCTTGTTTTGACTTTGTGAGGTATTGATTCAATGTATACCCTACAAAGCCAAACCTTATGCTGGGTACATTCGGGATTGCATAGCGTGCTAGCGCCCCGGGTGATAATTCATTGCAGCGAGCTACGCCGTGCTCGTAAGTCGAGATTGCATCACTTAACCAATGTTGAATGTTTCGGATGCCAAGGATGCTAAAAATATCCGACCCCATTGGAGTAACGAAGAAGTCGCATCCCAGTAGCACACTCCTGTTGATTGCTCCAAGGCTTGGGCCAACATCAAATAGGATGACGTCGTAGTCCGCCGCAGAGCGAGAACAGAGAGAGCGAGCCCAGTTAGTTTTTCGATAGCCGCCGATATCGCCCGCTGAAACTTGAGACCAAGCGAGGCTTAGTCGATCCTCTAGAAAAGAGAAAGACGGGTGTCCCGCCAAGAGATCGCAGCCGAATCGATGACGTTGGCTCGTAATGGGAACGATGGTCGGAGAAAGCTCCGAATCTCCTTCCTGTATCGGCCTCATTAGGTCCGCGATAGTCGTAATCGGTTCGTGCTGACTTTCCCAATAAAAACTCGCGGCAAACTCTTCGCCCATGATCAGTTGGGTTGTATTGCACTGCGGGTCGCAATCGACGAGCAGAACACGCAGGTTGCGATGCAGCGCGAGGTAGGCGGCAAGGTTGCAAATAAGGGTGGTCTTGCCGACACCTCCCTTGTTGTTGAACATTGCTACGGATTTCATCGTTTCCTCGTCAAAGACTCAGTTCTTTCGCTGGTGTGAGTATCCATGGTCTCGGCCGAACTATTTGCGTAATGCTGGGTAGCGCTGAGGGCGCAGAGGCGCAGGCCTTTTGTCTGCAGGGCTAGCGTGCCGCTTCAGTTCCCCATCCGAATGCCACCCGCCCTCAATGATCAAAATGCAACCTCAACACCGCCTGCCCGTTCCCCAGGCTGGCGCTGCTGAGCTTGTCGGCCAGGTGCCGAATCAAGACGCCGGAGACGCGGGCCATGGCGGCGTCGAGCTGGCGTTCAATGTCCTCTTCGCTGTCCATCAGCGCATCCAGATCCAGCGACGCTTCCGCCGCTGCGGCTGCGCCCGCTGAGCCATTTCCCGACCCCGCAGCTGACGCCCCCAGCCTCAGCGGCTCCCCCTCATGCAGCAACTCCAGATCGAAGTTGAATTCATCAAAGCTGCCGCGTATCACCAGCAGGCGGCCGCCGCCTGCGGCTTGGATGGCTTCGCTGGCTTCCAGCGCGGCCAGGGCGGCGCGGCGGACGATGTCCATGCGGGCGCCCCAGGCGGCGCCTTGGCGCTCGACAAAGGCGGTGAGCTGGTGGTTGATGCTTGAGCCTTGGCCGGGGTCCAGCTCGCAGCTGGCGCGCATGCGGGTGCCGAGGCGGAACAACAAATTCAAGCCCATCACGCAGACGCCGGTGACCACAAAGCCATCGCCGGCCAGCATGGCCACGCCCTCGGGCAGGCCTTGGCTCAGGCCCGGCATCAGCATGGTGGCCAGGCCGGCGCAGAGCGACAAGCCGACCATGAAGATGCCGCGGCTGTCGAGCGCGCGGGTGGCGATCATCTCGATGCCGGAGACGATCAGGTAGGCGGCGGCATAGAGCGAGATGGCGCCCAGCACGGCCTGCGGGATGAGTGTGAGCGCCATGGTCAGCAGCGGGCTCAGGGCCACCAGCAGCAGCAGGGCCGCGCAGGCCAGGCCGATGTAGCGGCTGCTGGAGCCGGTGGCGTGCACCAGGGCGATATTGGCCGAGCTGGGCGCGGTGGGGAAGCTGCCGAACAGGCCGCTCAAGAAATCACTTGCGCCGTTGGCGCGGATGCCGCGGCCCACCATCTGCATGTCGGCGCGGCGCCAGTCGGCGTTGTCGGTCTTGTCCATCACGATCAGGCAGCCGATGTTGTCCAGCTGGTTGAGCGTGGCGATCAGCACGATGGCAAAAATGATCTCGGGGCCCAGGTTAAAGCTGGGCGCAATCGGCTGCGGCAGGGCCAGCCAGGGCGCGCTGTGCAGCCACTCCAGGCCCAGCAGCCGGTCGCTGAGCGCGGCGATCAGCAGGCCCATCAGCAAGCCCGCCAACACACCCAGCAGCTTGAAGCGCCGCCCGCCCCAGACCGAGAGCACGACGATGCTGGCCAGGGTGGCGCCCGAGATGAGGGCGCTGATGCCGTCGATCTGCAGGGTTTGCAAGCCGGTGGCTGCGCCGGCTGAGGCGTCATGGATGCCCAGGGCATTGCGCATGGCCGGCTCCACCAGGCCCAAGCCACCCATGCACACCACCGTGCCCACCACGGTGGGCGGGAAGAGGGCGCGCAGATGGCGCATCAGCGGGCCCACGCAGAGCGTGACGCCGGCGGCGATCAGGCTCACCTGCACCAGGGAGCCCAGGCCGTAGCTGGCGATGGCCGCGCCGGCCACGGTGATCATCATCGGGTCGGGCTGGAAGACCAGCAGGGTGCCGCTGCCCCAGCGCCCGCCCCAGGCCTGCAGGGCCGTGCCCATGGCCATGCCCAGCAGGGTCATGGCGACGATGGAGTGGGTTTGCGGCAGGCTTAAACCCGCGATCTTGGCAGCGGCCAGCACATGGGCGATCAGAGCCAGCACCATGGCCGCATGTTGCAAAGCCAGCAGGCCCAGGGCGCCGCGCGGCGGGCATTCATCGGCCGCGTAGATCAGCTCGAAGGGCCGGCGCACCGGCTTGGACGGGGGCAGCCAGCGGCTCAGAGCGTGGTGGATCAAGGTGTGGGACTCTCAGGTCTTGGTGGAGGGCGCCGTGGCCATGGCTGTACCCGTGGCTGTGAGCGGGCTGTCCAGCAGCAGCACATAGCGCCGCGCCAGCCAGACACAGCGTTCGAACACGGTGGTGGCGCTGAAGACGGCCTGGCGCAGGCCGGCTTCCAGATCGCTGCCTTGCAGGCGGCGGCGGATGCCGTCCATCAGCTCCGAGCGGTCGTGGGTGAGGCTGCGCAGCAGCTCCAGGTCTTCGGCGTCGGGCTGGGCGCGGGCGGCGGTTTCGGCCAAGGCCTCCAGCATCAGGTGCAGGCTTTGCACCAGCTGGTCCAGCAGCTGGGCCACGGTGGCGCGGCCGGCCTCATCGACACCATCCTCATCATCCCCGCCGCTGGCCACCTGGGCGGCCTGGTGCAGCTCCACCAGCGATTCCTGCAGCGAGGCGAGCAGGCGGTTGCGGTCGCGCAGCACCATGCTGCGCTCCAGCACATCGCGGCTGCGCTGGCGGTCGGCCAACTCCACCAGGAACTGCTCGCAGAGCTGCAGCACCTGACTCTCGGCGGCCTGGCGTGTGTCTGCCGAGGTCAGGGCTGCGGGTGCGTCCTGACGCAAGGCGTCAAGGTAGGCGGGCAGGCAGGCGAGCAGGCGCTGCTGCTCCTTGTCGGCCAGCAGCAGGGCGGTTTCGGCTTCGTCCAGGGCTTCGTCGTGCACGAAATGCGGCTTGCTCAGGTTCTCTTGCAGCGAGGGTGCGGCCCAGGCCTCCAGCCAGCGCAGCGAGGGCGCCTCCAGCGCGCGGCTGGCCAGATCGCTGAGCAGCTGCACCACCATGTAGAAAGCCGCCAGCCGCGCCGGCAGGCCCATCTGGAACTGGTCCAGCAGGCGGCCGAAGGGGTCGTCCAGCAGCCAGCGGTTGCCGGCGTAAAACGCCAGCGTCAGCACCAGGCCCTGCAGGCGCAGCAGCACCTGGAACAGCACCAGCTGGCGGGCGCTGCCCTGCAGGCGGCCGGCCAGGCTCCAGGCCGAGGCGGCCGAGCCCAGGCCGGCGCCCATCACCAGCATGGCGCCGCCGTTCCAGCCGATCAGGCCGCCGGCCGCCAGGCTCATGGTGATGACGACCACGGTGGTGGACGATTGCGCCGCCCAGGCCACGGCCGCGCCGATGGCAAAGCTGGGCAGCAGCCAGACACCCAGCTCGCTGATGTGCAGGCGCAGCCAGGGTTCGGTGCGCAGCAGGGCGGCGCCGCTCTTGATGAAATCGGTGCCCAGAAACAGCAGGCCCAGGCCCAGCAGGGCGCCCACGGCATGGCGCCAGCGGGTCGATTGGTCGATCTGCCGGTAGTAGGCGATGCCGGTCAGCCCGACCAGGCACAGGGCCAGGGCGTGCAGGTCGATGGCGGCCACCAGGGCCAGCATCGAGGTGCCGAGATTGGTCCAGCGGATGATGGGAAACGCGCGTTTGCGGTCCATGGCGCCGGCGGTGACCAGGGCCACCAGCACATGGATGACGGCGTTGACGCTTTGCATCACCGCGCCGGCCAGCAGGCCGAACAGGGCCAGCGAGCCCGGGCCGGTGACGGCGCGCGCGATCAGCTGGCGCAGGCGGCGGCCGATCACCTGGCGCAGATTGCTGCTGATCAGGCGAACGCCGATGAAGAACAGGCCCAGCCCGGCGAACAGGCTGATGAAGATGGTCATGGACGGGGGTACTCCGGGCCGAGCGCCGGGCCGCTCCCAAGCCGGCCCGTCGGGCGATGTGCTCGCGGCTCAATGCCGTGAGCATCGCCGTCCCCTCGGGGGACCGACCGGGCTGGCCCGCGTTCAGCGGGGCAAGACAGGGCGAGGGGCATGTCAGGCGTTCAGCTGGCGCAGACCCTCAGCGCGATCACTCACGCTGTCGATGATCTTCAGGAAGCCGCTGATCTCGAACACCTCGCGCACATGCTGGGGCAGGCCGCAGAGCAGCAGGCGGCCTTGCGCCTGCTTGGCGCGCTTGGCCGCCATCAGCACCACGCGCAGGCCGGCGCTGGAGATGTAGTCCACGGTGGCGAAGTCCAGCAGGGCGCGGGCGCCGGGCGTGGCGAACAGGTCTTGCACGGCCAGCTCGAAGGCGCCGGCGCTGGCGCTGTCGATGCGGCCCTTGAGTTGAACCAGGCGGGCGCCTTGCTCATCGCTGCTGTGGTGTTCGAAGCTCATGGAGGTGTCTTTCTTCAGATCGAATTTGGGGTGGCGCTGGAAAGAAGCGTTAGCGCTTGAGTGTCTTCAGCAGGACGATCAGGTTGCCGCTGCCGTCGTAGAAGGCGCGCACCTCGTCCATCATGGTTTTGACCATGTGCACACCCAGGCCGCCCACTTCGCGCGCTTCGACGCTGGCGTCGAGGCTGGGGGCGGGGGCTTGGACGAAGGGGTCGAAGGGCGGGGCGTCGTCCTTGAGGATGATTTCCAGCCATTCGTCCGAGCGCGAGAGCCGCACATGGATGGGGCGGTCGGGCGCGCCGTGCAAGCCGTGCTGGATGGTGTTGGTGATCAGCTCTTCCAGGCAGAGGTTGACGGCAAAGGCCAGGTCGGGGCGCTCGGCCAGGGCCTCGTCCACGGCCTCGGCCAGGGCGGCGATCTCCTCCACGCGGCTGTCCAGGCGGTACTCCAGCAGCAGGGTCTTGTTCTTCAGTTCCAGGGGGGCATGGCTCACGGTCAGAGCTCCTCGGGCTTGTGGGCTGGCGGGCGTGTCGGTGGTGGAGGGAACGAGCAGGGCGGCGTGCGCCTCGCCCTGCGGCTTGCGGCAGAGCAGCAGGGCGGTCAGGTCGTCGCTGGGTTCGGCGCTGCCGACGAAGGCTGCCACATCGCGCACCAGGCTGGCCAGCTTGGCGGCGGCCTGCGGCTCGCGGCTGCTGCGCAGCCAGGCGATCAGGCGGTCGTCGCCGTAGGCCTGTTCGGCGGCGTTGAAGGCTTCGGTGATGCCGTCGGTGTAGAGCAAAAGGGTGTCGCCGCAGGCCAGGCGGGCATGCTGGCGGCTGTAGCTCATGCCGGGCAGCACGCCGAGGGCGATGTCGCGCGGGCAGTCCAGGGCCAGCACCTCGCCCTGCGCGGTGCGCAGCAAGGGGGCGGGGTGGCCGGCGCTGGCGTAGGCCAGGCTGCCGTCGCGCGGGTCGTAGATGCAGTAGCAGGCGGTGACGAACAGCTCCATCGGGTTGCGCCCGCTGAGCATGTCGTTGGCGCGGGCCAGCACCTCCTCGGGGCTCAGCTCGTCTTGTGCCAGGTCTTGCAGCACCGTGCGCGACACCGCCATGAAGAAGGCCGCGCCCACGCCCTTGCCCGCCACATCGGCGACCAGAAAGCCCCAGCGTCCTCCGGACAGGGCGAAGCAGTCATAAAAGTCGCCGCCCAGCTCGCGCGCCGGGTGCATGCAGGCCTGCATGGAGAAATCCGCCGTGTCCGGGAAGTGCTGGGGCAGGATGGCCTGCTGCATGTCGCGGGCCGACTCCAGCTCTTCCTGCACACGCAGGGCGGCCAGGTGCAGCTGGTCGTTCTTGTCGGCCAGCTCCAGGGTGCGCTGCTGCACCAGGCGCTCCAGCTCGCGCTGGCGCGATTCGTTCTGTTCGCGGATCACATCGAGCAGGCGCCCGACCTCGGAGGCGACGGTGTTGAAATTGCCGGCCACCAGGACCAGCTCGTCCTGCGTGTCGATGCGGATGCGGGTGTCCAGCCGCCCGGCGCAGAAGTCTTGCGTGCCCTGCGAGAGCTGGCGCAGCGAGCGCAGGGTCGAGACATAAATGCCGGCGAAGAGGTAGGCGATCGCCGCCATCGCTCCCACCAGCAGCGCGCCCACCTGCCACTGGCTGCGGCGCAGCTGGGTCAGGCGCTCCTGCAGCAAGGCATCGGCCTGCACGGTGCTGGCCACCAGCAGGGCCTGGGCCTGGGCGAGGTTGGCGCTGGCGATGGGGCGCAGCTCGGACAGGGCTTGGGGCGTGTCCAGCACCTTGTCGACGGCGTCTTGCTGGCGCTCGATGCGGGCCAGCAGCTCATCGAGCTGGGCCTGCAGGCCGGCGCGGTCGCCCGGGGCCAGCAGCTGCTGCATGCCGGCGCGCAGGGCCGGCGTGGCCTCGCTGAGCACCACCTGTGCAGCCACGGCGTAGCTGGCCATGCTGTCGCTGGACAGGGCCAGCGCGTCCTGCTGCTTGGCCAGGGTTTCCATCAGCAGGGGCAGGCGATGGCTGAGCATCTCAAAGGCCGCGTCCAGCGTCGGGTCGACATTGAGGCGGTGGGCGCGGGCGCTCTCGCGCATCAGGGCCAGCAAGGCATTGATGGTGCCGGTGTGGGCGGCAAAGCGGCGCTGCGCGTCGTCGTCCTGCGCGGCCAGGTCTTGCAGCTGCTGCCATTGCTGCTGCAGGCGCTGGGCCAGGGCGGGCAGGGTGCTGGGCAGGGCGCTGTTCGGCAAGGGCGGCGCGGCCGCCCAGTCCAACAGGACTTTCAGCTCGGCGCGGGCGGCCTGCTTGTCGGCGCGTTCGGCCTTGAGTTCACCGCGCTGGCGCACCAGGGTGTTGAGCACGGCCGCCTGCTGCGCCAGGGCGGCCAGGCCGCGGCGTTCCAGCTCTGCGCTCTGCGCGTCTTGCCCGGCCTTGCGCAGCAGCGGCCAGCTCAGCAAGGCCAGGGCCAGCAGCATGACCGCGCCGACCAGCAGGAATTTGCGCGAAAAACTCAGCCGCCCCGACAACCAGCTGGCCGGCGCCAGCAGGCGCAGCCAGGAGGCCTGTTCCAGGCCGGGGTCGGTGGCGACGGCTTTCATGGCCGGGTCAGTCCAGATTGGCGGTCAGCAGGACCTTCACGCCGGCGCCGCTGGGCTTGCGCGAGACATAGCCGATGGCGCCCGGCGTGCTTTGCACCAGGCGGGTCACTTCCTCATCGCTGTCCACCTGGCGCGGCGGCAGGCCCATGCCGGTGAAGCTCTGGCGCGCCCAGTAGGCGCGCAGCTGGCCGGGGCTGCGGCCGGTCACCTGGTCGTAGAAGCTGCGGCGCAGGCTGGTGCCTTCGCGCAGATCGATGGGCTGGATGGGCTGGCCGTCGGGCCAGTTCTGCTGCTGGCGCAGAAAGATCTGGGTGACGCGCTCGGGGCTGATCTTGTCCAGGGCCACATCCTTGTGGGCGATGACGATCAACTCGGTGGCCGCCAGGGCCGGCTGGGGCGCGGTGACCCAGAACAGGGCCAGCAGGGCCGTCATGGGCAGGGCGACGCGTGGCAGCAGGGAGGAGAGCAGATTCAATTTCATGGCGGGGCCCTCCTCAGAACACCAGGTCCAGCGTGACGCTGAACAGCTGGAGCTTGTGCTTGAAGGGCAGGGCGGGCACGGCCAGGGGGCCGGGCGTGCCGGGGCTGGGCGTGCGCATCAGGTCGAGCTGGGTCTTGAGCGCCAGGTTCTCGCGCCAGTCCCAGCGCAGGCCCAGGCTGAGCGAGCGGCTGCTGATGTTGGCGAACTGCTGGGCCGTGTCGAAGCCTTGCTGCAACTGCTGCAAGCCCCCGTCGAGCTGAGGGCTGAGGCCGGTGGTCGCCAGGGCGCTGGTGTCGAGCACGGCGCTGGAGCGCTTCATCTGGGCCACGGCGAGGTAGGGCGTGAAGTCACCGAAGCTGCGCGCCAAGGTCAGGCTGTAGCCGCGGCCGCGGCCGACTAGGTCGTTGTGCGGGTTCATCCAGGTCAGCTCGGCCAGCACACGCCAGTGCTGCCAGTTGCCGTCCAGGCCGATGCTGGTGTAGTCGGGCCGGTTGTCGAAGGGGTTGCGCAGGGCCGTCAGGCCGCGCGACTTGGCCTGCAGCGCCGCCAGCATGGGCGCCGGCAGCAGGGGGTTCTGGGCCAGTTGCTGCAGCGCGCCGTTGACTTGATCCAGGCCGCTGTTGAGTTGGTCGACCTGGGCGGAGCGCAGCACATAGCGGTCGATCCGGGTGTGCGAGACGCGCAGGGTCAGGTCTTGCAGGTTGGCGCTGAGGCTGAAGCCCAGCAGGCCGCGCAGGCTGGCATCGGCCGAGATGGCGGGCGCGAAGTTGTTGAAGCGGTGGGTGTAGTCGTAGCGGCCGCCAAAGACCTGGGCCAGCAGGCTGGCATCTCCGAGGTTGAGGCGCCAGTGCAGATCGGCGCCGTCCAGGCTGGCCACGCTGTTGGTCAGGGCGTAGATGGCCGGCGCCGGGCGCACGGTCAGGTTGGCATAGCCGATCTCGGCGATGCTGGAGTCGAAGAACAGCGGGCTGCGCAGGCGGCCCAGGTTCAGGCTCAGGCCCTGGCCCAGCTGCTGGCGCAGGGCGGCGATGCGCAGGCGCGGCTTCATGTCCTCGCCGGCCCGGGCCACGCCTTGCACTTGCAGCGTGGTGCCCTGGGCGGGCTGCCATTCCAGCTGCAGACCCAGGGCCGTGTCCATATTCGCCGACCAGCCTTTTTGCACCGGCCGCAGCTGCGAGAAGGAGGTGGTGACGCCGGCCGTGGCGTTGTCGTTGTGGGCCAGTCCCAGGGTGGCAAAGCCGGAGAAGCGCAGGGCGCTGCCCTGGCCTCCGCCCGATGCCGCCGCTGCAGCCGCTGCACCTGGTTCGCCGGCTTCGTCCGCCGCGCGCGCAGCGGGGCTGAGCAGCAGCAGGCCCAGCAGCCCGGCCAGCGCCCAGCGGGCGGTGTGCGGGCCCTGGGCTCGGTGTTGTTTGGTCATGACGCAATCCCTCGCTGTGACCCGCGTTCTGGGAGCGGGCCTGAAATTGAGCGAGAGCTTGCCGGGCTAGCGTTGAATTTGCGTTGAATCGCCGCCCAGCCAGGCCTGGCGCTGGGCGGCCGTGCGCTGCAGCAGCAGGCCGGCGCCCATGGCCTGGCCGGCCTGCTGCGCCTGGGCCAGCGCTTGCATGATCTCGCCCGGCCCTTCGCCCAGGGCAGCCAGGGCCTGGGCGCGCATGCGCCAGAGCTCGGGCAGCAGGTAGAACTCCTGGCGCTCGCGCGCCTTGGGCAGGCAGGCGTCGATCTGCGCCAGGGCCTCTTCGGCCTGGCCCAGGTTCAGCAGGGCTTCGATCAAAAAGGACAGAAACGTCGCCTCGGTGCTGGGCATGGCCACGGCCGAGGCGCTGGCCGCCTGGCGGATGGGCAGCAGGCCGGCCGGGTCGCCGCCGGCCGCCTGGCTCCAACCCAGCACCAGGGCGCCCACCGCCTGCCACAGGGCCAGGCCGTGGCGCTGGGACAGGGCCAGCAGCTCCAGGCTCAGCGGCATGGCGGCCTCGGGCCGGCGCAGATGGCGCTGCAGCACGGCGGCCATGGTCAGGGCAAAGCCCAGGGTCTGGGCATGTCCGAGCTCGCGCGCCTGTTGCAGGCCCAGCTGGGTTTGTTCCAGGGCTTCGTCCACCCGGCCTTGCAAGGCCAGGGGCCAGCCCAGCATGGCCCGCGCGGCAATGCCGCCGTGCTCGCCGAAGCGCTGGGTCAGTTGCTTCAGTTGGCGGGCGGGCAGGCGGTCACCAGCGGCCGCGGCCTCGGCCAGGGCCTCGCAAGAGGCCTGCAGCTGGCCGAGGAAGAACAGGTTGTTGCCCAGGGCATAACGCGCTTGCACAGCGGCGGCGGCATCTCCGGTGTCGGCGGCCACAGCCAGCAGCTCCTGCGCCAGGGCCAGCACCGGGCGCTCGTCCGGGCCGCTGCGGCTGCCCAGCCACAGGCCCCAGAGCGCCTGGAAGCGCTGTCCCGGGCCGCTGCTGGCGCCGGGCTCGTCGCAGGCCTCCAGCGCCTGGCGGTAGCACTGGCGCGCGGCCGGCGAGCCATAGCCCTCCAGGGCCAGCAGGCCATGGCCCAGGCCCATCAGCAGGGGCAGGCGCAGGCGCTGCACCAGGGCGGGCGAGGCCTCGGGCAGCTGCAGGGCGGCCAGGCCTTGCTCGAAGCCGTGGCGCGCTTCCTGGTGCGCCGATTGGGCGGCGGCCCGCTCAGCCGCCTGCAGCCAGTAGTGCGCGGCCACCGGGTCGCCGGCGGCGTGCAGATGCTGGGCCAGGGCCTCGGGCGCATCGGCGGCCAGGCTGGCAAACGGGCCCATCAAGGCCTGGGCGGCGCGGCGGTGCAGGGCGCGACGCTCGGCGGCGCTGAGGGTCTCCAGCGCCGCGTCGCGGATCAGGGCATGGCGGAACTGCCAGTGCTGCGGGCCGATGGCCTGCAGCAGATCGAGCCGCGCCAGCTGGGCCAGCTGTTGCTGCAGCGGGCCGGCGGGCAGCTGCAGCAGCTCTTGCAGCAAGGCGGGCGAGCAGCTGCTGCCCAGCAGGGCCGCACCCTGGGCCAGGCGCTTGGCCTCGGGCGGCAGTCGGTCCAGGCTGGCGGCCAGCAGGTCCCAGAGCGTGGCGGGCACCTTGTCTTCGGGACGCAGGCGCAGCGAGCGGGCCAGCTCTTCGGCAAACAGGGGCACGCCACCGGCGCGTTGCAGCACCTGCAGGCGCTGGGCCGGCGGCGGCGGGCTGCCGTCGAGCTGGTCGATCAGGCGGCCCATGTCTTCGGCCGGCAGGGGCTGCAGGCTCAGGCAGAGCTCGAGGCTGGCGCGCAGCTCCTCGGGCGGCGCTTCGCGCGAGCTGAGCAGCAGCAGGCCCGGGGCACGGCTTGCGGTGGGGCGCTGCAGGTGCAGTTGCAAGAGCTCCAGCGTCGAGGGGTCGGCCCAGTGCAGGTCTTCCAGCAGCAGCAGTTGCGGCCGGCCCTGGGCCAGGCCTTCGAACAGCTCGCAGAGCAGGGTTTGCAGCTCGCGCTTGTGCAGGGGTTCGCTGCCGGGCACGGGGCTCTGGGCCTGCTGCAGCAGCAAGGGGCGCAGCAGGCTGCGCGCGGCGGCCTGCGCCGCCGGGGCGATGCCGGCCTGTTGCAGCAGGGCGCCGAGGGCGTGTTCGGCCTGGGCTTCGTCGCCCTCCAGGGCCGCCCCCAGGCGCCTGCGCAGGGTGGCGCGCACGGGCTGCAGCGGGGTGTGGCGGTACTCGGGGCGGCAGTGCAGCTGCGAGATCGGCGGGGCGGGCTGACCGTGGCCGCTGCTCAGCTGCTGGCGCAGGGCCAGCAGCAGCTGGGTCTTGCCCAGGCCGGGCTCGCCCTGCACCCAGACCGTGCGGGCGGCCTGCTGGGCGCGCGCCCATTCCTGCTGCAGCTGGGCCAGCTCGGCGCTGCGGCCGACCATGGGCTTGAGCGTGTCCAGGCGGCTGGCGGCCTGCAACGGGCGGGCGCCCAGCAGCTCGGCGCTGCCGCCTGCGGAGCTGGGGGCGGTGAAGCGGTGGTGGCGCTCGCTTTGCTGCTGCAGCTCGGCGCTGACGTGGATGCGCCCGGCCTCGGCCTGCAGGGCCAGCTTGCGCGCCTGGCGCGAGAGCGCGCCGACGCTGTCGGGCGAGGCCTGCTCGGGGTCGGCATGGACCCAGCCCACATGCAGGCCCTGGCGCAGGGCCCAGGGCTCGTGTTCGGTGTTGTGCGCTGCAGCCAGCTCCAGCGCAGCGTCCAGGGCCAGGCGCGGTGCCTGCTCCTGCGCACGCGGGTGGCCGAAAAAGGCCAGCAGCTCGCCGCCCTCGGCCCGCTGCACATGGGCGCCGCGCGCCTGCAGCAATTGCCGGGCGGCGTGCATCCGCGCCTGCAGGGCGGCGGCCAGGGCCTCGGCCTCGCGGTCGGCCTGCTCGGCCGGGGCCTCCCATTCGCAGGCCAGGGCGACGACGCGGCGGCGCTCGGCGCGGGCGGCGGGGCCGGGCGGCGTGTGCGCGCCGCTGTGGCGCAGGCGCTCGGCCAGCTCCAGGGTGGTGGCTTGCGGCTGCAGCTGCAGCTCGGCCTGCAGCTGGGCGCGGAACTGCTCGAACAAGGCCAGGGCCTCGCCCGCGGCCGAGGGCGCCAGCATGCGCAGGCAGCGGCGCAGGGCGGGCTCGCACCAGGGGTCCTGGGCCAGGGCGCGGCGGGCGCAGGCCAGGGCGGCCTCGGTCTCGCCGGCGTCTTCGTGCAGCTGGCCCAGCGTCTCCAGCAGCTGCTGGGCCTGGCGCAGCAAGGCCTCGCGGCGCGGCTGCAGCCAGGCTTCAAAGCCGGGCGCCTCGGGCAGCTGCAGGCCGTCCAGCAAGGGGCCGCGGTAGAGGCTCAGGGCTTGCTGCAAGGCCTGGCGGCGGGCCTCGGGTTGGGGCGTGGCGGCGTCCAGCTGGGCCAGGGCGAAGTCACGGCAATCCAGCTGCCAGCCCAGGTCCTCACGCAGCTGCAGCTGTTTTTTGTTGTCGCTGATCAGTGGCTCCAGCGCGGGCTGATCGGGCCAGAGCTGGGCCAGCACCCGGCGCAGGTCAAACAGGGCGCGGCGCAGATTGGCGCGCGCTTGGTCCAGCGTCGAATCCGGCCAGAGCGTTTCGGCCAGCAGCTCGCGCGCCAGCGGCCCGGTCTGCAGCACCAGCATGGCCAGCAGGGCGCGCACCTTGTCGTAGGGCAGGGGCAAGACCTGGCCCTCGGGGCCGCGCAAGTCGAAGCCGCCCAGCAGGCGCAGCTGGGGGCGCGGGGCGTCAGGGGCGGTCCGCGCGGGGGCTGTGGGGCGCGGAGAGACAGGAAAGTCAGGGGACTGGGGCGGCATGGTGCAAAGAAATCAGGCGGGAGTATGCCCGCCTGTTGTGACAGCCGCCCGGGGCCGGGCGCGGGCTGCTCAATCGGGGAGGGTCTCTCCGCGCCGCAGGATGCGGCCCGCCACCCGGGCCCGCCACAGCAGCCCAACGCTCAGGCCCAGGCAGAGCAGCACGCTGGGCACGGCGCCCTCGGCCCCGAAGGCGCCACCGCTGAGCCAGGTCGGGCCGTCGATTTCGGCCTGAAACCAGGCCTTGGCTTCGAAGCCGGACATGGGCACATCGAACACCCCCGCCTGCGCAAAGTTCCAGCCGAAATGCAGGCCGGTGCAGAGCCAGAGCCGGCGCGTCAGCATGTAGGCGGCGGCGAACATCACGCCCAACTCCAGGCCCAGGGCCAGCGAGGTGTAGAGGCTGGCATTGGGGTTGAACTGGTGCAGCAGACCGAAGATCAGCGAGGAGGCCGCCAGCGCAGCCCAGGAGCCCCAGGCCTGCTCCAGCAGGCGGAACAGCAGGCCGCGCAGCAGCAGCTCTTCGGCGAGCGCCACCACCAGCATGGCCGGCAGCACCGAGCTCAGCGCCACCCAGCCCTGGGCGGCGTCGAGGCCTTGCAAACGGTAATGGCCGGTCACGGCCAGCAGGCCGACATACACCGCAATCAGCAAGGTGGCCAGGCCGGCACCGGCGGCGAACTCCCGGCCGGCGCCGCGCAGGCCCAGCTCCAGCGCCGGGCGGCGCTCGACCCAGTGCACATAGCCGGCGTAGACGCAGAGCATCCAGCCGCCGCGCAGCAGATTGCCGACGACGCGCCAGTCGGGGTCGGCGGGGAGGACGAGCTGGATCAGCTTGGCGCCAAGGGCGAAAGGGGCACCGATCAGAACGAGGGCGATCAGCAGGCGGAGCAGGGGATGGCGAGGCAGGGACATGGGGGCCGGTGAACGAGTGAACGGGTGAACGGGTGAGGCGCGGGACTGAATGCGGGAGGCTAGGGCTTGGAGCTACCATGCGCAATTCACATGGATGCATAGTCGGCGATGCAAAAGCGTATGGATTCGAGCGAGCCGGCCCCGGCGCCGCGTTTGGATGCCCAGCAGTTCGACTGGGCCTTGCTGCGCGGCTTCCTGGCGATCTACCGGGCCGGCAGCGTGGCCGCTGCGGCGCGCAGCCAGCAGCTGCAGCAGCCGACGCTGAGCCGGCAGCTGATCGAGCTGGAGGCGCAGCTGGGCACGCGCTTGTTCGAGCGCAGCCGGCGCGGCCTGCACCCCACCGCCGCGGCCGAGCAGATCCTGGAGCACGCCCTGCAGATGGAAGAGGCGGCCAGCCGCCTGAGCCTGCGCCTGAGCGCGCGGCGCGAGCAGCTCAGCGGCACGGTGCGCCTGCACACCACCCAGCTGCTGGCCGGCCTCTTGGTGCCTGAGGTCTTGCCGGGCCTGCTGGCGGCGCGGCCGGGCCTGCAGATCGAGCTGATCTGCGGCGACGCACCGCCCGATCTGCTGGCGCGTGAGGCCGACATCGGCCTCTGGGTGGCCGAGCCGCCGCGGCCACTGGACCTGGTCTGCCGTCGCCTCGGCGAGTTCCAGATCCAGGCCTGCGCCAGCCCGGCCTATCTGGCGCGGCATGGCGAGCCCAAGGACCTGGCCGATCTGCTGGCTCAGCAGCACCGCCTGGTCGGCCCGGACAAGCTGCCCGAGATGCGGCGCTGGTTCGAACAGGTGGCGCCCGAGCTGAACCGTGCCCATTTCGTGCTGCGCACCGATGACAAGGCGGCCCTGCTGCAGGCGCTGAAAGCGGGCTTGGGCATCGGCTTTGCGGCCAGCTATCTGGTCGGGCCGGGCACGGGGCTGCAGCGCATCCTGCCGGCCCTGCCGCTGCCGCAGCTGCCGCTCTGGCTGGTGACGCACCGCGAGATCGTCAGCAACCCGCTGATCCGCAGCTGTTTCGACGGCCTGGCCGAGGACCTGGTGCGGCGCTTGTGAGCAGGAAGGCGGCGCGCAGGCTCGCCGGGGAGGCTGGGGCAGAATCGCCGCTCCCCTGTCCCCTTGGAAGTCTTGAACATGGCCTCAGTCTTGATCGTCGGCGCCTCGCGCGGCATTGGTTTGGAATGGGTGCGCCAGGCGCGCGCGGCAGGCGACCGGGTGGTGGCCACGGCGCGCGATGACGAGGGGCTGAAGCGCCTGCGCGATCTGGGTGCGGTGGCGCTGAAACTGGACGTCATGAACACGGCCAGCGCCTCCGGCCTGGCCTGGCAGATCGACGGCTATGCCTTCGACCAGATCGCCCTGGTGGCGGGGGTTTTCGGCAGCCGCACCACCGGCATGCAAACGCCCAGCGAGGCGGAGTTCAACACCGTCATGCAGACCAATGTGCTGGGCCCCATGCGGGTGTTGCCGCAGCTGCAGGATGCGCTGGCGCCGGGCGCGCGCATCGCCATCATCTCCTCGCGCATGGGCTCGATCAGCCTGCGCAGCGGCAGCCACGGCTGGCTGTACCGGGCGTCCAAGGCGGCGGTCAATTCGGTGCTCAAGGATGCCTCCCTGCTGATGCAGGGCAAGGCCTGCTGCATCAGCTTCCACCCCGGTTGGGTGCGCACCGATATGGGCGGCGCCGATGGCGACATCGATGTGCAGACCAGTGTGGCCGGCATGCGCACGGTGATGGCCGGTTTGAGCGCGGCCGACAACGGCAGCTTCATCAATTACGACGGCGAACGCCTGAGCTGGTGAGGGTGGGCGCATGGCCATGACGACGAAGACCCAGGCGGTGCTGCGGCGCCTGGCCTGGGGTGTAGGTGGGCTGTGCCTGGGCCTGCTCCTGCTGGCCTTGGCCTGGCTGGCCAGCAACAACCGTTGGATGGACGCCGAGCCGCAGCCGCGCCCGGCCGCGCTGCAGCCGCGGTCTGTTGCGTTGGCGCCCGAGGCCAATGTTTTCTTTGACCTGAGCGGCTTGTTCGCCGGTCCGCAGGCCCAGCCCTCGCGCGTGGGCCAGGCCTTGTGGGCCACGCCCACACCGGAGCAGGCCACCGTGGCCGATGCCCATCTCCTGCCTCAGCCACGCGATGCCGCCTGGAGCTGCAGCTGGGATCTGAACGACTGCCTGGGCTTGTGGCTGCAAGACAAGGAGGGCTTGCGCCTGCGCTTGGCCGAGCAGGCCCTGCTGCTGGAGCGCTGCACGGCCCTGGCCGATGGTCTGTCGGACGGGCGCCTGGGATTCGATGAACTGCTGCAGCAGCCGCGCGCGGAGCTGCGCCGCGCCAGCGACCAGTATCTGGGCCTGCCGGTGGCGCCGCATCTGCAGGGCGCGCGCGTCTGTGCTCGCGGCTTCCAGCTGCAGGCTGCCTGGGCGCAGTCCCAGGGCCAGGCCGAGGCGCTGCTGCGGGCGCTGGGCCGTACCCAGGCTTTGTCCCGGGCCCTGCTGCAAGGCAGCCAGAGCCTGATCTCCACCGTCCTGGCCTGGAACCATGAGCGGCAACGCTTGCGCCTGCAGGCGGGCTTGCTGGCGCTGGAGCCCGCCTTGGCATCGGGCTTGAGTGCGCAGCTGGAGCCTCTGCCCGAGCGCGCCCGCGACGCCGGCGTCTGGATGGCGGCCGAGTCCTTCTTCGGCGCCCAAGCCATGCAGGAGATGGCCCAGGTCTGCGGTCGCAGGGATGACGGCCAGCTGCTGGAGCAGGCCGGCCTGATCGACCGCTGGCTTTGCCACTTCGGTTTCATGCCGCAGCGCACCCAGCAGGCCAACGACGCCTGGTGGTTGCAGCAGCATGAGGCCGCCAAGGCCGGGCCCGAGGCCTTGCTGAAGCATTTGCAGGCGCAGCAGGCGCGCGAGTTCTCGATGTGGGCTCTGCCTTGGCGCAACACGATCGGCGCCATCCTGCTCGCGGTGGCCCAACCGGCTTTTGCCGACTACCCGGCCAAGCAGGCCGATCTGTTGCTGGACCATCGCGTGGCCCAGCTGGCGCTGGCCCTCGCCACACAAAACGTCCCCGTGGCTGAGCGTGCGGTCTGGCTGGCCAGGCAAGACCTGACCCCCAGCCAGCGCGAGCGCATCACGCTCAGCGAGGACGGCCTGAGCCTGCGTGTGCTGCCCTGGGCCAAGCCGGTGACACCCAGCCCCGGCGGCCTCAGTCGCAGCTGGCCGCTGCCACCGCTCTGACGAAGCGAGGTATCGCGGCGCGCGATACCGCCCGGGCCGCCCCCTGAGTCAGGGGGGATTCGGCGTTTGGCGTCGCTGGAGGTGCAGCCGACCGGAGAAGCCCGATGCCATCGGGCCTGTGCGGCCTCGGCCCAGCAGACCGGAGCTCAAGTGCCAACTTTTTACACCCGTGCCTGCGGGGGTGAGGGCGGGCCGCTGCTCTTGAATAATCCGCTCCGCCCAGCGATCTGCGGTCGCGGTTTGGCAGGGGGGATCTGGACCGGAGTTGAGGGACAGATCGACGAGGTGGTTCATGGATTGAGAGAACGATGGATTCATTCATGCATGCATGCATCCATTCATTCATTGCTCGGACGGACAAGACAAATGACGCAAACCAACAATCTGATTTCCAAAGTGAGCTTCGGCGCAGTGGCCCTGGCTCTGGCAGCAAGCGCCCAGGCCGGTGTGGTCGTGGGTTGGAACTTTGACAACGCGGCGCCCGGCCAGGCCGGCGGCGTTGCCGCATCGACGGCCGCAGCGGGCGTGAGCAACGCCAACTTCAGCACGGCCAACGCGGGCGTGTGGAACTGGGGTGCCCCCTATGGAAATGTCGTGGGGACGCAGTTTTTCGGCAGCAACAGCAACACGCTCTCGCTGAGCTTCACGCTGGCGAACTCGCTGAATGACCTGACCCTGTCCTTCACCCACTATCACAATCACAACTTCGGCAACACCAGGCCCAGCTACAAGTACGCGGTGCAGATCAACAGCGGCAGCGGCTGGACCGATCTGGCTGCCGACTTGACGGCCTCCTCTGCCACCACCAGCGCGACCGAGCACATCACGCTGAGCAGCGGCCTGGCCGCAGGCAGCTACTCCATGCGCTGGATCGGCTATGGCTTTGGCGCCGGCGGCCGCGACACCAACTCCGACTTCTTTGCCCTGAACGATGTGAGCTTGAGCCAGCGCAATCAGGTGCCCGAGCCGGCCTCGCTGGCCCTGGTGGGCCTGGCCCTGGCCGGCATGACCCTGGCCCGCCGCCGCAAGCAGGCCTGAGCGGAGCGGGTGCCCGCCCGATGGCGGGCGGGGGCAGACTGGCACAATCGCGGCGACGAAACTCGCCGTAACCGACCCATGCTGCTCAGTGAAGACCACCGCGCCATCCAGGACGCGATCCGTTCCTACGTCCAAGACCAGATCGCGCCCAACGCGGCCGAGTGGGACAAGAGCCACCACTTTCCCGCCGCCGAGCTGAAGGGCCTGGCCGAGCTGGGCTGCTACGGCGTGGCCGTGCCCACCGAGTACGACGGTGCCGGCCTGGACTATCTGGCTCTGGCCATCATCCTGGAAGAGATCGGCGCTGGTGATGGCGCCACCTCCACCGTGGTCAGCGTCAACAACTGCCCGGTCTGCTCCATCCTGATGGCCTTCGGCAACGAGGACCAGAAGCAGCGCTTCCTCAAGCCCCTGGCGCGCGGCGACATGCTGGGTGCCTTCTGCCTGACCGAGCCGCATGTGGGCTCGGAGGCCGGCGGCCTGCGCACCACGGCCGTGCGCGATGGCGATGAGTACGTGCTCAACGGCGTCAAGCAGTTCATCACCAGCGGCAAGAACGGCGATGTCGCCATCGTCATGGCCGTCACCGACAAGGCCGCAGGCAAGAAGGGCATCAGCGCCTTCCTGGTGCCCACCAGCACGCCCGGCTACCAGGTGGCCCGCATCGAAGACAAGATGGGCCAGCACGCCAGCGACACGGCGCAGATCAATTTCGAGAACTGCCGTGTGCCGGCGGCCAACCGCCTGGGCGAAGAAGGCCAGGGCCTGAAGATCGCGCTCTCGGGCCTGGAGGGCGGCCGCATCGGCATCGCCAGCCAGAGCGTGGGCATGGCGCGCGCGGCTTTCGAAGCGGCGCTCAAGTACAGCAAGGAGCGCGAGAGTTTCGGCCAGCCCATCTTCCAGCACCAGGCCATCCAGTTCAAGCTGGCCGAGATGGCCACCCAGATCGAGGCCGCGCGCCAGCTGATCTGGCATGCCGCCAGCCTGAAGGACGCCGGCCAGCCCTGCCTGAAGGAAGCGGCCATGGCCAAGCTCTTTGCCAGCGAGATGGCTGAGCGCGTCTGCTCCGCGGCCATCCAGGTACATGGTGGATACGGTTATGTCAGTGATTTCCCGGTGGAGCGCATCTACCGCGATGTGCGCGTGTGCCAGATCTACGAAGGCACCTCCGAAGTGCAGAAAATCCTGATCGGCCGCGCCCTGGCCTGAAGATCGATGCCGCCGGGCGCGTGAAGCGATGCTTCTCGCCCGGCTTGCGATCCGCGGGCATTGCTGGTTAGCATGACCTGCCCCGCCTTGCCTCGGGCCGCCCGACCGCCTTGCTGTCCCCCGTGTGCTGTTCTCTTTCTCGCTCCCCGGTCGGTGCCTGCAAGGCCGGAGGATGCGAAAGGAGCATCAGCCCCCGATGAACACGACTGCAACTCTCTCTGCGCCCGACTCTGAAGCCGAGGGCGATCGGCCTCAAACAGCCCTCAGTTTCAAGATCGCCGATCAGGCCTGGGAGTTCGAGGCCATCCACCGCCTCAACTACCGCACCTTCGTCGAAGAGATCCCGCAACATGCGCCCAATGCGGCGCGGCGCCTGGTGGACCGCTTTCACGACGAGAACACCTACGCCATCGCCCTGCACGAGGGCGAGCTGGTCGGCATGATCGCCGGCCGCAGCGCCCGGCCCTTCTCGCTGGACGGCAAGCTGCCCGATCTCGACCGCCATCTGCCGCCGCACCAGCGGGCAATGGAGGTGCGCCTGCTGGCGGTGGCGCCTGCCTTCCGCAACTTCCGCAAGCATGGTGTCTTCGCACGCCTGTCGGGCGTGCTGGCTCGGCACTTCCGCGCCCAGGGCTGCGATCTGGCCCTGATCTCGGGCACGCTGCGCCAGACGCGGCTGTACCGCCATCTGGGCTTTCACCCCTTCGGCCCGCTGGTGGGCAGCGCCGAGGCGCCTTACCAGCCCATGCTGATGCGCCTGCCCGATTACGCTGCGCATTGCGCGCATCTGGAGTTCCTGTCGGATGGCCGCCATGCCAGCTTTTTGCCCGGCCCGGTGGCCATGTCCGATGCGGTGGTGCAGGCCCTGGCCGAACCGGCGCATTCGCACCGCGGGTCGCAGCATCTGCTGCGCCTGGCCCGGGTGCGCGAGCGCCTGTGCGCGCTCAGCGGCAGCGAGGATGCGCTGATCTTTCCGGGCACGGGCACCCTGGCCAACGACGCGATCGCCGGCCAGCTCTCGCTGCTGGACGGCGCTGGCCTGGTGATCAGCAACGGCGAGTTTGGTGAACGCCTGCTCGACCACGCCCGGCGCTGGCGCTTGCCGCACCAGGCCCTGCGCCTGGATTGGGGCCAGCCGCTCTCGGCCGAGGCGCTGGAGCAGGCCTTGCAAACGCAGCGCCCGGCCTGGCTCTGGGCCGTGCTCAGCGAGACCTCCACCGGCATGCGCAACGACCTGGGCCTCTTGCGTGCGGCTTGCCGCCGGCACGGCGTGCGCTTGTGCGTCGATGCGGTCAGCGCGCTCGGCCAACAGGCCTTGGATCTGCGTGGAGTCTGGCTGGCCAGCGCCGTCAGCGGCAAGGCTCTGGGTGCGTTCCCCGGCCTGGCCATCGTGCTGCAAGAGGGCGCACTGCAGCCTGAGGGGCAGTTGCCGCGTGCCATCGATCTGGCGGCCTTCGCGCCTGCGGACGGCGTGCCCTACACCCAGAGCTCCAATCTGCTGGCCGCGCTGGAGGCAGCACTCGGCATCGACTGGACCGCGCGCTGGCGCGCCGTGCGCAGCGCCGATGCCCAACTGCGCCGCGTCCTGGGTTGCAGCCTCTCGCCGTCGTCGACTCAGCCCTGGCGTGTGCTGGTGTCGTCCGAGCACGCCATGCCCGGCATCCTGACCCTGGCCCTGGCGCCGCATCTGCAGGCCGCTCGCATCGGCGCGCAGCTGGAGCGGGCCGGTTTCAAGCTGGCCTGGCAGAGCGCCTATCTGCAGCAGCGCAACTGGCTGCAGATCTGCCTGATGGGCGCCTGGGACGCAGCCGCGCTGGCCGTGCTGCCGGCGCGGCTGGCGCAGGCGGCGGGGGTGAGCTTGCCGGAGGCCTGAGGGCCTGGGCCTTGCTGCCGATGAGCCTCAGTCTGGGCTTGAGCGCCTGCGGCAGTGGCGACGGTGGCGACGGTGGCATTGACCGCCCAGGCCGTGGGGGACACCGGCAGCAGCGACAAGCGCGTAGAACACAAATTCCAGACCTATGCCGCCGATCTGGTTCTCGTGGGCCAGGGGCCGACCGAGCGCATGCCTTCGGGTGGCAGCTTTGCCTATGTGCTGGATCTGAGCAATGCCGGGCCCGATCCCTCGCGCAAGGTGCGGCTGGAATCGCTGCTGCTGGCCGCGGCCGACCGCATGCCGGTGCTGGGCGCCAAGACCTGTGTGGCCAGCGGCGGGGCCGTCTGCCCGGCCGATCTGCAGAGCAGTGCCCTGACCGATCTGCAACTGCCCAGCGGTGGCCGCCTGGTGATCACCTTGCCCTACCAGTTCGCCCCCGGCGTGAACTCCGGCCTGATCTTCAATGCCACGGCCCTGGCCAAGGGCGACCCGAGCGCGCTCAACAACGCCTACACGTCGATCGCACGCTGAAGCTCGCCCGCTCCTGCCATCCGCCATCACTTCTGGCGCTGGCGCCCCAGGGGTCGCTGCGCTGAGAATCCGGACCTTTGAGCTTGACCGATGGTGGTCCTGGAGAGTCCGATGAGGCCAAGCGTTCGCCCCCTGTGTTCCGTGCTGGTTTTGTTGCTGCTTGTGGCGGGCGGCAGCAGCCCCTTGCTCAGCCAGGCGGCGCCGCGGCCGCCGGCCAAGCAGCGCCTGGATCAGGCCGAGCTGCTGCAAAAGGCCGGTCGCGTCGATGAAGCGCTGGCCCTGGTGCAGGCCGATGTCAGCGATGAGGGCTTGCTGCTGCGCAATGCCTGGCTGCTCCTGCAGCTGCAGGCCGCGGCCGGCCAGCTGGACGCCGCCTGGCAGACCCTGGCCCGCATGGCCGACGAGCGCCAGATGGTGCCGGCGAAGTGGCTGGAAACCGCCCAGGAGTTGGCGCCCATGCGCGCCGACCCCCGCTGGCCGGATGCAGTGGCCCGCGCGCGTGCATCGGATGCCTTGCGCGAGCGCCTTTACGGCGCTGCCGCGCTTGAGACGCCGTTTCGCGAAACCCTGCCGCTCAACGAGCGCCTGGCCGGGCTGTCGCGCCTCTGGGCCGAGGTCAAGACCCACTTCGTCAATTTCGAGCTGGTGCCTGGGCTGGACTGGGACGCGCTCTATCTGCAGACGCTGGCGCGGGTCAGCCGGACCCCGCGCAGCGAGGGCTACTACCGCGAGCTGATGCGCATGATGGCGCAGCTGCACGATGGCCACAGCGGGCTGGTCTTGCCCGAGCCTCTGCGGGACCGCATGCAGGCCCGGCCGGCGCTGCGCACGCGCTGGATCGAGGGTCGGGTGCTGATCACGCAGTTGCTGGACCCCGAGCTGTCTCGACTGGGTCTGGCCGTGGGCCAGGAGATCACGGCCATCGACGGCCAGCCGGTGGCGGACTATGTGCAGCGCCATGTCCAGCCCTTCACCTCGGCATCCACGCCGCAGGACCTGGCGCAGCGGCTCTACGACTACAACCTGCTGCGCGGCGATGCCCGGCGCGCGCTGCGGCTGACGCTGAAGGATGCGCAGGCCGGCGCAAGCCGGGTGCTGCGGGTGCCTCGGCTGGATGGCAAGGCGCGCGCGGCCCTCTTGGCCAAGGCGGACGATGCGAGCTTTCGCTGGCGCATGCTGCCTGGTGAAGTGGCCGTGGTCGAGCTGCGCAGCTTTGGCGACAACAGCGCGGCCCAGGCCTATCTCGCGGCCTTTGAGCAGATTGCCAAGGCACGCGCCATCGTCTTTGATCTGCGTGAGAACGGCGGTGGCAACAGCAGCGTGGGCCATCGCATCCTCGCGACCCTGAGCCCGCAGGCCTTCGAGACTTCGCAATGGTGGACGCGCTCGCAGGTCTCGGCCTGGCGGGCCTGGGGCCTGCCCTTGACCATCGAAGGCGGCAGCCCTGAGCTGGTGCAGCCCGATGCGCAGCGTCAGTTCACCGGCCCGGTTGCCGTGCTCACCAGTGGGGGCACCTACTCGGCGGCGGAAGACTTTGTGGCTGCGTTCAAACGCATGGCGCGCGGACCCGTGGTGGGCGAAGCCACCGGTGGCAGCACCGGCCAGCCCTTGTTCTTCAAGCTGCCGGGCGGCGGCAGCGCGCGGGTCTGCAGCAAGCGTGATCTATTGCCCGATGGCACCGAGTTTGTCGGCAAGGGTTTGCAGCCCGACCTGCTGGCTCGGCCGACGCTGAGCGGCTGGCGGGCCGGCCGCGACGAGGTGCTGGAGGCCGCGCTGGCGCGCTTGCCCTCCAGCCCGCCGAGCGCCGGGCGCTGAGCGCCAGGGTTCGGCGCAAGGCGGGCTGTACATAACGTACACAGACAGCCTTGCCTAGGGTTTCTACACTTGCGTTTCCAAATCTGAGTGGCGCCAAGCAGGTCGAAGACCTGGCCTGAAAACCACTCAGCCCGCATCGCAAAAATCAGGAAAACCCATGTCTTCGCTGCCCACCCGTCTCGCTTCTGCTCCTCGTCTTCGTCCGGTCTGGGCGGCTCTGGCCTTGTCGTCTCTGGTGGCGCTCACCGCCTGTGGCGGTGGTGGTGGCGGCGGTGGTGAAGTCACGCCCCCGCCCCCGCCGCCGCCGACCCCTGCGCCCGATCTGATGGTCACCATGAGCCTGCCGGACGCCCAGGTTCCCTCGGGCTACACCCAGACCATGGCCACCATCAAGCTGCGCAATGTCGGCAAGGGCGTGGCGACCACCACCGATGTCAACATCGTCGCCGACGCGCTGCTCGAGGGCATGAAGGTCGTCAACTGCCAATCCGACAACGCCGGCACCGCCTGCCCCGCCACCGGGTCGCGCATGACGGTCAGCAACTTGCAACCGGGCGCCACGCTCACCTTTGATGTCACCGGCACCGTCAAGCTCGGCACCAGCGGTACGGTCAATCTGGAAGCCTCGGCCACCACCGGCACGGGCACCCAGCTGTCCAGCAGCAAGATGGGCGTGGGCTTCAAGGCCTACAGCGCCGATGTCGCCGTGCAGGCCACCGGCCCCAGCAGCGCCGTTCCGGCCGGCGGCAGCTTTGAGTATGTGGTGACCGTCAGCAACAAGGGCCCCGACGCGGCCAAGGATGTGCTGATCGCCAACCAGCTGGTCAGCTCGCCGAGCGAGAACGCCGCCACCCTGGGCACCATGAGCTGCAGCGCCAGCGGCGGCGCCGTCTGCCCGACCGAACTCAAGGCCGTGGGCATGACCGTGGCGAGCCTGCCGAAGGACGGCAGCCTGGTCTTCCGCCTGCCCTACAGCTTCGCCCCGGGCCAGCGTGCCGGCCTGGTCTTTGAAGCCGCCGTGCGTGCCCGTGGTGACAGCGACAGCAGCAACGACCGCGCGCTCCTGATGACGCCTTGAACCCGTCTTCTTGATCCGCACCCTTTGAACAGGGCCGCCTGCTGCGGCCCTGTTTGCGTTTTCAGGGCGCGGCCTGCACCTTGACTTCAAACTGCCGCCGCCCCACCCGCTGCAGGGAATCGGCGATCTCGACGGCGAGCTTGTGCTCGCCGCTGGGCAGGGCCGCCTTGCGGATGCGCAAGCCCTCGGCCGTCACTTCGGCCTGGGCCAGCACGCGCTGGGTGATGTCCAGCCCCATCCAGCCGTAGCGGATGCGCAGGGTCTGCGGCTCGATGCGGGCCTCGCCCTCGGCATTCCAGCGCAGCTGGATGTCAAAAGGGCTGGCCAGGGTCTCCGGCCCGGGCTTGGGCTGCAGCAGCTCCAGCCGTGGTGCGCCCGGCGCGGGGCTGAACTTGGGGCTGGGCGGCGGCGGTGTGGCGCGTTCCAGCTTCCACTCCGTTTCGCTGATCAGAAAGCGTCCTGCGGCCGGGGCTGGAGCCCGGGGTGAGCTGTGGGCCGTGTTCATGCTGATCACCCACAGCAGCGACCACAAGACAGTGCCGCTCGACGCGGCCTTTCGGTACGGGGCGTTCAAGGCGTTCATCGTGAAGATCCTGGCAGGTCGGCGTGTGTCGAAGCCGGCGATCAGAGCTTGATCTGGTTGCCCAGTCCGGCGTAGGCAAACACCGGGGTCTGCTGCGGCATGGGGCAGTCACGTCGGCGCCGGCAGATGTCTCGCGATTGCTCGATCACCTTGGGTCGGATCTCCTTGACCACCAATTGCTCGATGGAGCTGCGCCCTTGGGCTGCGCGCAGGGCTGCCAGCATGTGTACCGTGAAGATGCCGCCTTTTGCGGGGGTGTCCCAAGACACCTCTTCGCTGCTGGCGGCCGTCACCACGGCAAAGGCCTTGCCGTCGCCGGCACCGAAGCCCTGGGCCACGCGATTGGCATCGGGGCCGCCGATGCCCTGGGCGGCTTGCACGCCCTGGGTCGAAATCTCGACAGTCACCAGATCGCGGGCCGCATTGCCCGAAAAGCAGGTGTCGATCACCCACAGCACCTGCTGGCAGGGCAGCGATTTGCACAGGCTTTGCAGCTCCCAGAAGTCCAGGGCCGAGGCGTTGTCGCCGCTGCGCTTGAAATCGGCCAGGATGGGCGCGCCATAGCCCGAGATCGAGATGTCCTTGGAGCCGCCATGGGCGGACAGGGCGAACACCACCATATCGTCCGGCGCCACCTGGCGAGCCAGTTGCTTGAGCGCGCGTCGGATGGCCTCGCTGGTGGCGTCGGCATTGCGCAGCACGGCCAGGTTCTTGCGTGGCATGCCCATGTCCAGCATGGCCTGGGCGAAGTTCTCCGTGTCCTTGGCCACGCCTTGCAGATCGCTGATCTCGATGCCCTCGCGCTGGCGCACGCTGGAGTAATCGGAGATGCCCACGACCAGGGCCCAGCGCTTGCTGGGCGGCGGCAGGCTGAGGCTGGGATTGGCTGCTGCGGGTGGCATGGGAGTGGGCGCCGGCGAAGGTGCAGCTGGGGGCGCTGCGGGTGGCGGAGGAGGAGGAGGGGGGGGAGGCGCGGCTGGCGGCAGCTGTGTTTCCGGCGTGCTGATGGTCTGGCTGCTGGCCACCAGATCGGCGTTGCCGCCGGGCTTGACGGGCGCCAGGCTGTGCTGGCGCAGGCGCTGGCCGGTGCGCTCGGCCAGATCGCGGGCGGCCTGGCGGGCGGCCAGCTCCAGGGCACGGCGCTCGCCAAACTCCTGCTGACCATCCTCCAGTCGCGTGAACATCTGACCCCGACCTTCATCGGACACCAGGATCTGGCGGCCGACGAAGACGCGGGCCTGCAGCCGCACCTCGGCGATGCCGGCTTCCTGCCCGGGCACCGGGCGCAGATTGCGGTAGGCGCTGAAGACCATGGAGTAACCGGCATCTTCAGCGAAGGTGACGACCACGCCGGGGCCACCATCCATCAGCTGATAGACCTGGGCGCTGGGCTGCATCACGCGAAGGCCTTGCTGCTGGAAGGCTTCTTCCAGGGCCAGGGTGGCGGTCTGCACGACCGGGTCCAGCCGGGCCGAGGCACCGGCCGCCTCGCGGCGGTACAGCACGGTCACGGGCAGGGCCTGGGGCGAGGGCGCCGAGCCGGCCGGCCGGGGCGCGGCCAGCAAGCCCAGGCCGGCCGAGGCAGTGCCCAGCGTGGTCAGGCTGGGGCTCAGGCCCAGGGCCGTGCTGCGCTGGATCAGCGTGCGCCGGCTCAGCTGCGGCAGGGGTGGTGGGGTGAGGCGGCGCTCCATCATTCCATCCTCGCGCCGTTATCCTTGGAGTACTCGCTGAGCACGGCATAGTCGCCCGGCTGCACCTGGTGCTGCGGGTGCTTGCGGATGATGTCGCACTGGCTGGTGTTGCTGCCCACCCCGTCGCAGCGAACCGCCGCCACGGGGATGGTGCTGCTGATCTCCTCTTTGCCATTGGGCAGGCGCAGGGTGCGCACGCGGAAGACCACCAGCTCATCCTTGCCCTGGAAGCCCTGGCGGATGCCGCCGAACAGGCCCATGGTGTCGCCGTCCAACGAGACCACCTTGCCCAGGGGGCGGAACACCTCCTGGATGCGCAGCGTGGCCTCCTTGAAGGCGCGGTGCATGGCCTTTTTGTAGTCATTGGCCAGGGCCTGTTGCACCTGGGGCTGGTTGGGCTTGTCCTGCGGTCCCAGCACGGTGCGGTCGCCGCTGCTCTGGCCGCTCTGGCCTTCCACCGAGATGGCGCGGTCCTGCAGCAACTCGCCGGTGTAGAGGTCCTTGATCTGCAAGGACAGCAGCACGCGCGTCACCGCCACGCGACGGCCGCCTTCCATGGGCTCCAGGCTTTGCCAGGCATCTTTGACCATGGCCGCCACCTGGAAGCTGGAGGCCTCGGCCGTGACGCTGTTGCCCATCTCCAGCACGTCGAAGCGGCGCGAGGCCAGGATGGTGTCCATCAGATTGCGGTTCATCTGCCGCTTGCTCAGGCCCACGGCCTGGGCCATCTCGGGCGGGAACAGCAGCTTGGGGTTGCTGGGGTCGCCGATGCTTTCCATGCTCACGTAGAGCTTGGTGCGGGCGGCCTGGTCGATGGTTTGCAGGCCGCCGAGGTAGACGCCCGAGGGCATGCGGATGGCGCCCTGGCTGAGCTCGATCTTGTCTTTCTCGTGCGGGCTGGGCGGGTTGCTCTTGCAGCCGGCCAGGGTCAGCAGCAGGCAGGTCAGGGCGGCCGAGGCGGCTTGGGTGGGGGAACAGAGGCGAGGCATGGCGAAAGCTCCGTCGGTGAGTGGTGGGGATGGGGGGGAGGGGCGTTCAACGGCCTGTGAGCTGGGACTTGGCCGGCGTGCTGGTTGCGGGCTTGCCGCCGGCCGCCGTCTTGCCGCCGCTGGCCTTGTCCTTGTCCTGGCGGCTTTGCTCGACCTTGTCGCGCGGCTTGGGCGCGGGCGGCGCGGGGTTGCCTTGGTCCTCACCGGCGACGGGCGTGACCAGGCTGCGGCAGCCATCGACCTGGGCCTCGTAGGCATAGACGGCCTGCATCGATGGGACGGCGCGCACGCTGACGCGGCCCAGGTCCAGGCTGGCGCGCATGGCCGAGCCCTCACGGTTGGCGAAGATCAGGCGCAGCAGCTGGTCATTGCTCAGCTCGCGGCTGCGTTCGCTCACGCTGCGCTGGATCTGCGAGAGCGCACCGCCGCTGTCGTCGCTCAGCCGCCGGTGGTCGCGGCGCAGCAGCTTGTCGCCGAGCTCCAGCTCGCGGGCGTTGTCGGGCCGGCCGGAGAAGCTGGCCGCGAAGCTGAAGCCCTGAAGGTCCGCCTGTTTGAAGTAGGCCCGGGCCGCCAGGTCGCGCTGATCGGCGGGCATGGTGCGGTCCAGCATGCGGCCGGCCTCGGCCCGGTCGCAGAGGTAGACGCGGTAGATCAGGCCCAGCGCGTGGTCGCGGAACAAGGCCTCGCGCAGCAGGCCGCCGGCCTCGCTCTTGTCCAGCTCGGCCAGCACTTCGGCGGCGCTGCCCAGCTCCAGGGTCTGCTCGCCTTGGCTCAGGCGGAAGCGGGCCGGCCGCACGACCTTGCCCAGGTCGGGGAAGATGCCCTGGGTGCTGACGTCCCAGCTCAAGCCCAGGCCCCGCTTGACCTCGACGCCATAGGCCAGCACCAGGGGCAGGGCGGCCAGCATCTCCTCGTTCTTCTTGTCCTTGTAGACGCGCAGCAACTGCCGCCCGAAGCCCGAGACCAGGCTGCCGAAAGCCGCGCCGCCCACCATGGAGCGCACATAGGCTTGCGTGCGCTTGCTGCTGCGGTCCACGCCACTGCGGTAGTCGGCGTAGAGCGCCGGGTCGCGCTGACGCAGCAGGCGCAGGGCCAGGTTCTGCACGCCCATATCGTTGGAGAATTCCTTGAGGCTCAGGCTGTTGCGGCGCTGAGCCAGAAACTCCTGGTCCGCCGGGCTGAAGCCCGCGGCCTGGCTGGCCTTGCTGGCGCCACCTTGCTGCAGCAGCTCGTAGAGCAGACCTGCCGCCTGCTCGCGGCGCTCGATCAGTTTGAGGAAGTCGTCCTCGATGCCGGCAAAGTCCTTGCGTGCCTGGTCGAGCTGCTTGTTGCTCAGGCGCATGGCCACCAACATGGCTGCCATGCTGACCAGGCGGCGCTTCTGCTGGGCATTCAGGCCGGCGCCCGAGGGCAGCTCGATCTTTTCGTCGGCCAAGGCCTGCTTGGCCTCCAGCAATGCGCCGAGGTATTGATCCAGCTCCTGGGCAGATCCATTGCTCTTGAGCATCTTGTCGAGCTGGCTTTCCAGCCCGCTCAGGGCGGCACCGATCGCCACACTCTGGAGTTCCGCTGCCACTGAGCTTTTGTCGACGCCGCTGCCGGGCCGGGCCGCCAGGTCCTGCGCTCCCACCAAATCCATCCAACCGGCGCCGCTCTTGAGCTTGCTCGCGGTCTGGCGAATGGCGATCAGCTCAAACAACAGCTCTTCACCGCTGACCTGCTTTTTCTGGAAGAACTGGTCGATGAAAGCGTCGCTGATCACGGCCTTGCCACCTGCACCCACGGGCGGTGGCGCGATCGCTGGCAATCCGCCGTGGGTGCGCGAGGGGGGCGTGACGAAGGGCAGATCCGGCATGCTGTCCTTGATCTTCTGAATCGGATTGCTGGCGCAGCCGGCCAGCGTCATCAGGACCAGCAGCAGGGGCAGACTCGGCAGGCGCAGCGCTCGGTGGGGCGCAATCGGTGGATGGCAAGGGTTCACGGGCTTCCTCCAGGGCGGGCTTTGGCGCCGCAATGCAGCGGCATGGAGGCAGGGACGGAGCGCCGGGCGATTCGTCAGGGGCAAATGACCTGGGGTTTTCACCGGGGTGTTTGTGATCCATCTGGCCCTGACGTTGGCTTCATCGCTACGTCTCTGGCTTGTGCTGGCGGCTTTCTGGCCCGGTAAGCGGCCTCAGCGCTGACAAGCTGTCGCAATTGCTCGTTAGACTCACTTTGTTACAAGAACCGGTGGGAGCAATCGGCGATATGGAACGAGAGGTGTTCAAGCGGGCCTGTGCGCAAGGAGGCGAAGACATGCGGCTCGCGTTTCGTCAGCTCTACGAGGACTATGGCCGCGCTCTGCTGCGCGAATGCAGCATGTGCCTGCGGGACCCGGAGGCGGCGCGCGATGCCTTGCAGAACGCGCTCTTGCGCATCTGGAAGTCCTGTGCCAGCTACCGTGGGGATTCCGAGTTGTTTCCCTGGCTCAAGCGGGTGGCGCGCTCGGTGGCCATCGACGAGTTGCGTGCCAGCGCGGTGCGACCGCCCAGCAGCCACAGCCTGGCGGCGGCGCAGGAGCCCGATCCCGCCTTGCCCGACGAGTTGCCCGGGCCTGAGGCCTTGACCGCCTCGCGCCTGGCCCTGGCGCGTTACCGCGAGTGCGAGGCCCGCTTTCGCGAGGCCGAACCTGAGGCCGCCGCCGTCATCCGCTGGATTGCCGAGGATGAGCTGAGCATCGAGGACGTGGCCCGACTGCTCAATCGCACGCCTCAGGCCACGCGGCAGTACCTGTACCAATGCCGTCGCAAGGCGCGGCACTATCTGGCGCCCTGGTATGCCGAGGTGGCCGGAGGAGAACGATGATGGCCGATCAACAAGACCCCCTGAGCCGCGCGCAAGAGGCCGAGCTGGACGCCTGGCTGTGCGGTTTGCGTGGCCAGCAAACGCCGGCGCCCGGTGCCGGCCCGCAAGCCCATGCCGAAGGCCAATGCCTGCAGCGCGCCGTGTCGGCCACGCCCACCGAGCTTCCCTTGTTGACCCCGCGCGAGTTGGAGGCGGCGCTGGCGCGTGCCGAGCGCGAGGGCTTGTTCCGTTCGACGGGCTGCCAGCGCTGCCGGGTCTGGCGAGAGGACTTGCGAGAGGCCATGCGAGGGGTCTGGCAGGCGCCCGCCTGGCGCTGGGGCGGAGCCTTCTCGGGCGCCCTGGCGCTGAGCTTGATGGTGTGGCTGGGCTTGCCGCACGATGCAAACTGGCCCAGCGATGAAGCGGCACAGCCCGCGGCCAGTGCGTCCGGCGAGAGTGAGGTGACCCGGGGCAGCGACGGCGTGCTGCAGCTGCGGGTGCCCGAGCCGCAGGCATGGCGCGAAGCTTTGGCCCAGGATCTGCAAGCCCAGGGTCTGGAAGTCAGGCGTTATGAGCGCTTGGGCCGACTGGGTCTGGATGTGGAGTTGAGCGGCCTGAGCGCCGAACGTTTGCCCGTGGTGCAGGCGATTCTGAAACGCCGCAGCATTCCCTGGCCGAGCGACGGGGTCTTGATGTTGGAACTGAGCGCCGGCCCGGCGCCCGCCCGACCATGATGTGGCGCGGGGGTGTGGCGGCCTGGCTGCTGGCCATGGGCCTGCTGACCGTGCCTGCGTGGGCCGCAGCACCGGGCAGCCGAACCGACAGCCGCGCCGTTCCTGAGACGAGCCGTCAGGCCTTGCTGACCCTGTGCGAGGGGGCGCCCGCAGCCGGCGAACCCCGCTGGCCCATGCTGGAGCAGCTGTTGCGTGAACCCACCGCTGCGCTGGCCCGGGTCTGCGCCCAGCCCCCCAAGGAAGCGGTCGCCCTGGCCGTGGCCCTGCAGCAGGCCCGCATGGCCTGGCAGTTGCTGGAGCGACCCTTCAGCACCGAGCTGAAAGACATGCTGGCCCGGCTGGAACCGGCGGCTGAGGCCCCTGGTTTCGAGGAGGCACGGGTCTGGCACCTGATGCAGGCCGCGCGCGCCCTCCTGGACCGTGCCGCCCGTGACGAGGCCGTGCCCTTGGTGGCCGAGGCCCTGGCCCTGCAGTCCCGGCTTCCGGCGGCAAGCGCAGAGGGAGACGCCATGCGGGCTCAACTGCGGCTGCTGGAGGTGGCCGCCAGCTGGCGCCGCCAAGCGCCGGGTTGGGTGGAGCGCAGCGAGGCCAGCCTGAGCGAAGCCGAAGCCCTGCTGCAGGGTCAAGGCCTGGCCGTCAGCGCGCTGATGGGTGAGATCCTGAATCTGCGCACCGTCGTCAGCCATGCCCAGGATCAGCTGGCCCTGGCCGCCGGCTATGCCGAGCAGGAGGCCGAGCTGCTGCGCCAGATGGGGCGCGGTGATGCGCCCGATATGCTGGATGCCCTGGCCTCGATGGCGGCGATCTACGGGCAGATGGAGCGCATGGACCGCTCGCAGCAGGCCCTGGAGGACGCGCTGCGCATCATCGAGCGCCACCCCGACGCCAACCCCTCGGCTCAGCTGGGCGTGTTCCACAACCTTTCGTCCAATTACCTGCACTACGCCCGTCTTGACGAAGCGCTGGCGTTGGCGCTGCGCGCCGTGGCGCTGGCCGAAGCAACGTTCGGGGCCAAGAGCCCGCGCGTGCTGCCCTATCGCATGACGCTGCTGAATCTGCGCATGAGCCAGGGCCAGCTGGGCGAAGCCTTGACGGCCAGCGAGGCCCTCGATGCCTTGCTGAGCCCGGACATGCTTGGCACGGTGGGTTTGGCCCGACTCATCCGTGCCCGCCATCTGCAGTCGGTGCTGTGGCTGCGGCTGGGTCAACCCCGGCGCGCCGCCGAGCTGTTGACGCCGCTCCTGTCCGAGAGCGAAGGGCGCAAAGACCTGGGCTACTGGCGATCGCGCTTGCTGCTCAGCCATGCGGCGGTGCAAATGCAGCTGGGCCAGCCGGCCCTGGCCGCCCGTGATTACGAACAAGCCCTGCAGGCCTTGCGCCAGATCGTCGGTGACACGCCCTCGCTGCTGCTGGAAGCGTACAACGGCCGCTGCCGTGCCGCCGTGGCCCAGCGCGGCTCGGCCCTGCCTTGCGAGGAACTGCAGCAGTTCCTGGCGCAGCACCCCGATTACGACGGCCTGCCGCCGGCCGATCGGGCGCGCTCCCACAAGACCTTGGCGCAATGGCAGGACAGTCTCGCGGATTGGCCGGCCGCCTTGGAGCACCATCTGCGCGGTCTGGCCGCTGCGGGCAGCTATGCGGCGCCCGCCCCGCTGTGGGACAACCTCCATGGCCTGGCACGCCACTGGGCCTTGCGTGGCCGCGAGGACCTGGCCATGCAGCTGGGTCGCCAGAGCCTGGATCAGATCGAGCTGATGCGTCAGGATCTGCGCGGCAAGCGGCCGGGCCAGGAGCGCGGCTTTGTTCAGGAGCTGTCCTTTGTGTACCGCGACCAGGCCGCCTGGCTGGCGCGCTCGGGGCGCATCGCCGAGGCGCAGGATGTGCTGCGCGACTGGTCGGCGCTGGAGCTCGACGAGTTCAGCGATGGGCAGCTGCGCGTGCGGCGCTCGGCCCGCTTGCGGGCGCCCGAGGCACTGCTGGGCTTCAGCCCCAGCGCCGCCGGCCTCGAACGTGGCGGGGCCGATGCACCGCCCGCAGCCTCGCCAGGCAGCGAGGTCTTGAGCCCGCGCCGCCTGGCGCAGTCTCAGCAGCAGTGGCGTGCCCAACGAGAAGGCGAAGCAATGAGGCTGCAGCAATGGCAGCAGTGGATGCAGCAGATGATGCAGACCCAACCCGCACAGCCCCTGGCGGCCAGGCCCGGGCTGCCGGCCGGCACCAGGCGGCAGCGGCCTGCGGCCGGCGTGCTGGAGGTCTGGAGCATTTCGGGCCAGGAGCGGCTCAATCTGCTGATGGTTTATGCCGGCGGCCAGTCGCAGATCGAGCTGGCCTGGCCGGCGCGTCAGCTGGGCCAGGATGTGGCCGAGCTGCTGCGCAAGATCGAGGCGCGCGAGCCGGTCGAAGCCGAACTGCGTCACTGGTTCCAGCGCCTGGGCCATCCTCTGCTGCGGGCCGCCCGGCATGCCAAGGCCAAGCAAGTGGAGCTGGTTCTCGACGGTGCGCTGCGCTACCTGCCCCTGGGCCTGCTGCGCGGGCCCGAGGGCTATCTCGGCCAGAGCCTGCGCGTGGTGCAACGCCTGCCCGAGGGCGGTGCCCGTGAGCTGGCGGCCCGCTCGCCGCCATGGACCGAGCGGCGCTTGCGTGCCTTCGGCAGCAGCCAGGCCGTGGCCGGTCTGCCAGCCCTGCCGGCCGTGGCGCAGGAAATCTGCGAGTTGGTGGCGGGCCCGATCGAGGGGCTGGGCACAGGTGTCTGCACGGGCGGGCCGGGTTTGTGGCGGGGCCAGGGCTGGCTGGATGCCAGCTTCACCCAGCGCACCTTGCAGGAGGAGTTGCAAGCGGCAGCTCGTAAGGAAGCGGGCGGCCTCCTGCATCTGGGCACGCACTTCACCTTGCGGCCAGGCGTGATGTCGCGCTCCTGGCTGCGCCTGGGGGATGGTCAGCGCCTGCACCTGGCTGAGCTGGCGCGCATGCCCTTCACGCACACCCAGCTGGTGACGCTGTCGGCCTGTTCCACGGGTCTGGGTGGCGGCGATGATGGTTCTGGGGCCGAGGTGGCCGGGCTCAATGCCAGCCTTTTGCAGGCTGGCGCCAGCGAAGTCTTGTCCAGCCTCTGGAGCGTGGACGACGCCGCCACCCGGCGCTGGATGCGGGCCTTCTATGCCGCCCTGCGCCGCCATGGTGACAGTGCGCGCGCCTTGCAGTCGGCCCAGCGCGAGTTTCTGGCGCGGTCTGCGGGCGGGCAATCGCATCCTTTCTACTGGGGCGCCTTCTATCTGGCGCGTGCGGCCACGCAGCGCTGAAGCCGGTTTTGGGGCGCTCAGCCCGGGCGCCAGCCGCACCGGGTGCCGCGCCTGCTGGTAAGTCTGGCTGCAAGAACGGGCCCGAATGGTCTATGGTTCCAGGATGCTTGAAACCACCATGCCCGAACGTTCAGCGCAAGCCATGCAAAAAGGCCCGCTGCATTTCTATTTCGATTTTTCCTCGCCCTACAGCTACATCGCCTCGGAGTGGGTCGATGCCGTCGCGGCGCGCCATGGCCGGCGCGTGCAGTGGCATGCCATCTTGCTGGGCGTGACCTTCCAGGCGGCCGAACTCAAGCCGCAGATCGAGCACCCGCTCAAACGCGATTACGCGTTTCGAGATTTCGCCCGCTCGGCTGCTTTTGCCGGTTTGCCTTACCTGCAGCCCGCGCGCTTCCCGATTGCCACGCAGAACGCCGCCCGTGTGTTCTGGTGGCTGCATGAGACGCAGGGCGCGGCGGCCGCGGTGGCCTGGGCCCGCGCCGGACTGCGGGCCTATTTCACCCGCGGTGTGTCGCTGGACGACCCGGCCCAGCTCAAGGCCCTGGCGGCCGAGAGCGGCCTCGATGCCGACGCGGCCGAGCAGGCCTGGAGCGACCCGGTCTGGAAGGACAAGCTCAAGACCGTCAACAGCGCCGCGATTGCCGCCGGCGTGTTCGGCGCACCTTACTTCCTGATCGACGGTGAAGCCTTCTGGGGCAATGACCGCCAGGCGCAGATCGAGCGCTGGCTGGCCAGCGGGCCCTTCAAGGGCCTGGTGTGAAACGCGCCTGAATCAGGGCAGGGGCGTCAGCCCTGCGGCGCGCAGCAGGCGCCGGTAGCTGCCGTCCTGCTTCATGGCCTGGAAGGCCTGATCGAAGGCCAGGCGCAGCGCTTCACCCTCCGGGTCGCGGAGGCTGAAAGCCAGATAGGTGGGCTTGCGCTCCAGACCCGGCTCCAGCCACAGGACCTTGGCTCGCAGCTCGGGCTCGCGGGCCAGCCGGTAGAGGCCGGCGGCGCGTTCGCCGAAGGCCAGGTCGATGCGCTCCTTGGCCAGCTTGTGAAGGTTGGTGTTCAAGGCGCTGGTCGGATCGAGTTTGAGACCGGGCTGGCGCAGCGCCTCGGGCAGGTAGCTGCCGCGCTCGACGCCGATGCGCAGGCGCTGCAGCGCCTCGGGGCTGGCCACTGCCGGCTGCTCGCCGCGCCGCACGAAGAAGCCCAACTCCTGTTCCAGCAGCGGGGCGCTGTAGCTGAACAGCTGGTCGCGCGCGGCATTGCGCCAGATGCCCAGGATCAGGCAGCGGCCCTCTTCGCCCTCTTTCAAGATGCGTGCCCAGGGCATGAACTCGGCCTGCATGGCGTAGCCCGCGCGCTGCAAGGCCTGCTGTGCAAGATCCAGCACCGGGCCCATGCGCGGCAGGCGCGGGCTGTTGTAGGGCGGGAAATCGCCGACGCAGACGCGCACGGTGGGGCGCGTGGCGGTCGAATGTGTTGCGGGTGGCGCGCTGCCTTGCGCGAACGCAGTGCCACTCACGGCCAGAAGCCAGATGGCCAGCAGGCGCGCGCCCCAGGCCGGCGCATCAGCGTGGAGGATGGGGGCAGGGGGGCGAGACCGTATCGTCAACAACATCTGGGCCCACCCTAAGCCCAAATGCAGCCCGCCTCAATCGGGCTTGCCCCGGGTGCCTGTGACGTCCTGCTTACAGCTCGGCCACGCCCTTGACCCGCGCGGCCGGTACCGGCATGGCCACCGCCGCCTCTTGCACGCGACCGTGGAAGCGGTCCAGCAGCGCCTTCTGCTTGGCCCGGGCCGTCACCACATTGGCATGCTTGACGTGGCCGTAGCCGCGGATCTGTTCGGGCAGGCGGGCCAGTTGCAGGGCGACTTCCAGCTTGTCGGCCGTCAGGCCGGCCAGCAGCTCGTCCACCAGGGCTTCGTAGTCCTGGATCAGCTGGCGCTCCATGCGGCGCTCTTCGGTCTTGCCGAAGACATCGAGCGCGCTGCCGCGCAGGCCCTTGAGCTTGGCCAGCAGCTTGAAGGCCTGGAAGGTCCAGCTGCCCATCTCGATCTTCTTGGCCCGGCCATCGGCACCGGGCTTGGAGATCAGCGGCGGCGCCAGGTGGAAGCTCAGGCGCTCCCAGTTCTCGAACTGTTCCTTCATCGCGCGCTCGAACTGGCCGTCGGTGTAGAGCCGCGCGACTTCGTACTCGTCCTTGATGGCCAGCAGCTTTGCGTAGTAGCGGGCCACAGCCTTGGTGAGGCGCTCGTTCTTGCCGGCCTCGCCCAGCTGGCCTTCGGCGCCGCGCACGCGCTGCACCAGGGCCAGGTAGCGCTGGGCGTAGGCGCTGTTCTGGTAGGCCGTCAGGTGGGCGCTGCGGCGGGCCAGCAGGCCGTCCGGGCCGTCGAGCTTGTCGAAGTTCAGCACCTGCACGACCGCTTGGCTGCGGCCGGCCAGGCGGCGCAGGGCCTCGGGCGCGGCGATCGCCAGGCGGCCCAGGGCGAAGGCGGTCTTGTTGCCTTCCACGGCCACGCCGTTCAGCTCCATGGCCCGCATCAGTGCAGCTTCGGACAGCGGCACCAGGCCACGCTGCCAGCAGGCGCCCAGCATGATGATGTTGCTGGGCATGGTGTCGCCCATCAGCTCCTGGGCAATCGCCTGGGCGTCGATGGTGCTCATGAGGCCAGCGTCGCCACCGACGGCATGCTGCATCTTGGCCAGCAGTGAGTCGGCCTGCAGGCTGGCATCGGGGTTGCGCACAAAGGCTGCGGTGGGCAGCTCATGGGTGTTGGCCAGGATGACGGTGCGGCCCGGCTTGACCGTGCCCAGCGCGTCCGGGCTGGCGCCCACCACCATGTCACAGGCCAGCAGCACATCGGCCTGCTGGGTGTCGATTCGCACCTGGTTGAGCAGGTCCTGCGTCGGCGCCACGCGCACGAAGGACAGCACCGAGCCGCCTTTCTGCGCAAAGCCCATGAAGTCCAGCACCGAGGCCTGCTTGCGCTCCAGATGCGCGGCCATGCTGATCAGCGCACCCACCGTCACCACGCCGGTGCCGCCCACGCCGGTGACCAGCAGGTCGAAGGGACCCGTCCAGTTCCAGGGTTTGGGGGCCGCGATGGCGGCCAGCTCGCGCACCAGATCGGCGGGCGTGTAGCTGGCGCCGGCCCGCTTTTTCAGCTGTGCGCCGTGCACCGAGACAAAGCTCGGGCAGAAGCCGTTGACGCAGGAGAAATCCTTGTTGCAGCTGCTTTGCTCGATCACGCGCTTGCGACCGAAATCGGTTTCTACCGGCACGACCGACAGGCAGTTGCTGGCCTGGCCGCAGTCGCCGCAGCCTTCGCAGACCTGCTCGTTGATGAAGATGCGCTTCGGTGGGTCGTAGAACTCTTTCTTCTTGCGGCGGCGGCGCTTTTCGGCGGCGCAGGTCTGGTCGTAGATCAGCACCGTCACGCCTTCGATCTCACGCAGCTCGCGCTGCACCGCGTCCAGCTCGCTGCGGTCGTGGAAGGTGGTGCCCGGCGGGAAGAGGTTTTCGTGGCCCTGGTACTTCTGCGGCTCGTCGCTGACCACCACCAGGCGCTTCACACCCTCGGCCTCCACCTGGCGCGCGATCTGGGGCACGCTGGTGGTGCCATCCACCGGCTGGCCGCCGGTCATGGCGACCGCGTCGTTGTAGAGGATTTTGTAGGTGATATTGGTCTTGGCGGCGATGGCCTGGCGGATGGCCAGGTAGCCCGAGTGGTAGTAGGTGCCGTCGCCGAGGTTCTGGAACACATGCTTCTCGGTCGTGAAGCGGCTGTGGGCCGCCCAGTCCACGCCCTCGGCGCCCATCTGAATCAGGCCCGAGGTGCCGCGCTCCATCCAGCTGGCCATGAAGTGGCAGCCGATGCCGGCGAGCGCCCTGGAACCCTCGGGCAGCTTGGTCGAGGTGTTGTGCGGGCAGCCCGAACAGAAGTAGGGCTGGCGGCGCACGCCATCGGCCGCGTTGGACAGCAGGCAGGGGGTGAGGAAGTCCACCACCAAATGGCGGCGGTCCAGCGCGGGGTTGAGGCGGGCCAGCCAGTCGGCCACCGTGTTCATGATGCGCGAGGGGCGCAGCTCGCCAAGCGCGCTCAGCACGGCCTGGCCATGCTCATCGGTCTTGCCCACCACGCGCGGGCGCTGCGCATCGGGCAGGTGGTAGAGCAGCTCCTTGATCTGGCGCTCGACGACCGGGGCTTTCTCCTCGATCACCAGCATGTCGGTCAGGCCCTGGGCGAACTCGCTCATGCGTGAGCTCTCCAGCGGGAAGACCAGGCCCACCTTGTAGACCCGCACGCCGGCGGCGGCCAGGGCATTGGGGTCCAGGTCCAGGCGGCGCAGCACTTCCATGAAGTCGTAGTGCGCCTTGCCCACGGTGACGATGCCCAGGGTGGCGCGCGGGCTCACGACGATGTGCTTGTCAATGCTGTTGAGCTTGGCAAAAGCCTTGACGGCGTTCAGCTTGTGCTCAAGGCGGGTCTCCAATTCCAGCGAGGGCAGGTCGACCGCGCGGATGTGCAGGTCCACCGGCGGCTTGTGGTCCACCGGCAGCTCAAAGTCCAGCGGCACGCTGTCCAGGTCCACCGTCATGCCGGACTCCACCACCTCCGAGATCGCCTTGAAGCCGACCCAGGTGGACGAAAAACGGCTCAGCGCCCAGCCGTAGAGGCCGAACTCCAAATATTCGGCCACATTACCCGGGTGCACGATGGGCATGTGCCAGGCCTGCAGGGCCAGATCGCTCTGGTGTGGGGTGCTCGACGAGACACAACCATGGTCGTCACCGCAGACCACCAGCACGCCGCCTAACTTCGAGGTGCCGTAGACATTGCCATGCTTGAGTGCATCGCCCGAGCGGTCCACGCCCGGGCCTTTGCCGTACCACATGGCAAACACGCCGTCGGCCGTGCGCTTCGGGTCCAGCGCCACACGCTGCACGCCCAGGCAGGCGGTGGCGGCCAGGTCTTCGTTGATGGCGGGCAGGAAGTTGACTCGTGAACCGTCGAGGAACTTCTTGGCCTTCCACAGCTGCTGGTCCACCATGCCCAGCGGGCTGCCACGGTAGCCGGAGACAAAGCCGGCGGTGTTCAGGCCCTTGCTTTCGTCCTGCGCTTTTTGCGCCAGCAGCAGGCGCACCAGGGCTTGGGTGCCGGTCAGGAAGACCGCGCCGCTGTTCGCTGCAAGGTTGTCCGAGAGCTTGTAGTCCCGCAGCGCGGGGGCCTGAGGAGCCGCAGGGCTGACGGTGGGTGTTTCTGAACTGGACATGGGCTTTCCTCGCGGGACGAACGAACGATGGCTGCCGGGGATTTTTCGTCAGAGAGCCAAGTGTTTGTTGCTCTGTTTGCCGCTGTCAAGCCGGTGAATGAGAGAATTCCTCTCAAAGGAGTCACTAATGGAGATGGATCGTTTCGATCGGGCCACGCGCCAGATTCTCGAAGCCCTGCAGGCCGATTGCCGCCAGAGCACCCAGGCCCTGGCCGACCAGGTGGGCCTCTCGGCCACACCGGTCTGGCGCCGCATCAAGGAGCTGGAAGACAGCGGCGTGATCCGCCGCCATGTGGCCCTGGTGGACCGTGAAAAGCTGGGTTTGAATATCTGCGTGCTGGCCAATGTCTCGCTGGTGCGGCACAGCGAGGGCGCGGTGGAGCAGTTCGAGCGCCTGGTCCTGGCCAGCCGCGAAATCATCGAATGCCACGGCATCACCGGCGAGGCCGATTACGTGATCAAGGTCGTCGTGCCCGATATGAAGGCGTATGACGCCTTTCTGCAAAGCCAGATCTTCAAAGTGCCCGGCGTGGCCAGCGTGCGCAGCAATGTGGTGCTGAGGGAGGTGAAGTACGAGACGGCGCTGCCGGTGGGGTGAGCTCGGTCGCTCAATCGCGGCTCTGGTAGTTGCCGGGCGTGGTGGCGTGCCGTTTCTTGAAATGCCGCTGGAAATGCGACTGGTCGCTGAAACCGAGCTCCAGTGCCACCTCGCTCAAGGGCAGGCCTTGCTTGAGCAGGCGTTTGGCGCGGTTCAGGCGCAGGTCGATCTGGTAGGCGTGCGGTGTCAGGCCGAAGGCGTGCTTGAAGCGGCGTAGCAGCTGGAACTCGCTCCAGCCGCCAAGCTGCACCAGTTCCTCGAGTGACAGGGCCTGGCTCATCTGCGTCTCGATCCGCTGGCGCACGGCGTGCAAGGCGGCATCGTCCGATGCAGGCGCGCCGGCGGCGAGCGGCGTCGGCGAGGCCTCAGGCGCTCGCGCCTGCAAGGCATGATCGGCGACGAAATTCAGCAACTGCTCGTTCAGCTCCAGCGGGTCCGGCGGGCACGGAGCCGCCAGGGCCTCGCAGATCAGGCTCAGGGCCGCGTAGACCTCGCGGGAGTCGCTGGCGTGCTGACTCAGTGGCAGGGCGCCTGTCTCTCCGCCCAAGGGCAGGAAGCTGCGATGCAGCCAACTCGCATCGACATACAGCATGCGGTAGGACCAGGCCTGCGCTTCGCTGGGGTTGCAGGAATGCGCCAGACCGGGCTCCATCATCACGGTCATGCCGGCACGCAGGGGGCTGAGGGTTTCCTCGCCGCGCCCGTGGCGGAACAGGGCCTCGCCGGCATCGACGGTGCCAAAGGCGTATTCCTCATGGGTATGGGTCTGGTAGCAATCGCGACTGCCGCTGGCCAGGCGCAGCTCCAGATGGGGCAGCAGTGTCTGGTGGCGGACAAAGCGGTGCGGGTGGGCGAGCGGCATGGGCCGCATGGTAGCGAGCGGGCTCACGCCTGTGGTTTCCGGACCCGCCACCTCAGCCGCCAGCCAGCATGCCGTAAATGGTCAGCAGCAGCAGGGCGGCCAGCAGCCGGTTGAAGCCGCGTTGGTAGGCCGGCCGCGCCAGCCAGCGCCGAATCCACAGGCCCAGCGCCGCCCAGGTGGACACCGAGAGCCAGCACACCAGCAAGGAGATGGCGCAAAACAGCTGCAGGCGCGTTGCGCCCTCGGGCCCGCTCGGCACGAACAGGCCCACGCCGGACAGGGCCACCAGCCAGGCCTTGGGGTTCAGGCCTTGCGTCAAGGCCCCCTGCAGCAGGCCATGTGTCCAGGCTCGCAGGGCTGTTGTGCCATGCGGCGGCGCCTCTTCGGCCAGCGCTCCGGTCGGCGCTCCAGTCGGCGCACCGGGAGGCGCTGTGGCGATGCGCCAGGCCAGCAGCAGCAAATAGGCCGCGCCCGCCAAGGGCGCCAGCCGCGCCAGTTGTGGGTGAGCGACCAGGCTGATCTGCAGGCCGCTGCCCGCCAGCCAGACCACCGCGCCATAGCTCAGGCTCGCGCCCAGCACTAGGGGCATGGCCCGCACAAAGCCCTGCGCCGCCCCAACCGCCGAGGCCATCACATTGACCGGCCCCGGTGAAATCGCGCCCGCCAGGGCAAACAGCACCATGGACATCCACACCGCGTTTTCCATCGCGCGCACCCTCCTCATCTCGTTTCATCTTGACGTCTCATATCGCTCTGCCGCCAGCACTGCGGCTGGGTTTGAGCCTGTTCAGCATGAGCGCGAGTGTGGTGAAGCGGGGCGGGTTTGTATTGGATGAAATTGCAGGGCGGCGTGTGCTGCCGCTGGCCTCATGGGCTTCGCTGACTTGACATGAAGTGCACTTGAACTTTCAAGATTCGAGGCCTCGGTCAGCAAGACCATCAAGGACTGAAAGCAAGGAGCTTTTTCATGGAGCGCAATCAGACAGCCGCGTGGTCTCCCGCCTATGTGGAGCATGCCAATGTGACCGTTCGCGATCTCGATGAGGTCAAGGACCTGCTGCTCTGTGCTTTGCCCGGCTGGCGCGTGCGCGGCGAAGCCCGGCTGGACTGGTTTGGCCATCGGACGATTCGCTGGCTGCACGTCGGGATCGAGCACTCCTACATCGCCCTGCAGAGTGGCGGCGGGGAAGGGGTGCATCCTGACTGGCGCAGCTCAGCCCTCGGCACCAAGCACATCGGCATCGTCGTTCCGTCGCTGAATGAGACGCTGCAAAGACTGGCTGCCGCCGGCTACACCCCTGACCACTGGGGCGGCGCCCACCCCTTTCGCAAGAGCGCCTACGTGATGGCCCGGGAGGGGCTGCAGTTTGAGTTTGTTGAGTACTTGTCGCTAGACCTGGGCGAGAGGAATGACTACGCGTTGCAGTGAGTGATCGCGGGGAAGCGCGTATGCGGGCCGGTGCTCAAGGGTAAGCGCCACATGTCTGCCGGCGCGCCTGCTCGCGTCACAGGGCCGGGGTCAGGCGCTGTGCTCGAACTGAAAACTGCCATCAGGCTTCAGCGAAAAGCTGGCGCGCGACCAGGGTTCACCTTCAGCCGCCATCATGTCCCGCAGGGCTTTCATGGCATTGGGCGGGGCGAACACATTGCTGGTCTTGAAGGCTGTCTGCTTGTTGAAAAGGCCTGAGGTGTAGGCGTAGCGCACGCTGATCTCGCGCCCGTTCAACTCAACGTCCATGCGTGCTGTTTTCCAGCGGGTGTCCGTCAGCGAATCCATCATGCATTCGGCAACGCATTGGTAGCAGTCGTCTTTGCTCAGTGCCATGGGTGTCTCCTCCTACGTGTTCTATGTTCGAGGCGTCGCCTTGTCGATGAGTGAGGGGCGTGCAACGCAAGCAGCGCTGGAGCACGCTGATCACTTCAGCGCCCCACCACCTGCAGCCCCTGCGCCCCCGCGCTGAACAGCACCTTCCCGGCCTGCACGTTGTCCACGAAATCGAGCTTGAGCTGGTATTTGCCCTTGGGTGGCTTGAGCCAGGCTTCGGTTTCGCCGCCGGGGAAGCTCAAAACTTCGGCCTTGCCGCCACCCTCCGGCGCGACGCTCAGGCGGAAGTGGCCGGTGCCGGGTTCTTGCAGGGCCTGGTGCGAGACGTTCAGCTTGGAGGCGTGGAACAGCACCTGCACGGGGCTGCCTTCGCGGGCCTCGTTGCTCTTATCGCCGCTGCCCGCCACGCGCAGGCTGATGCCGGGCTGGCTCAGGGAGTCGGGCTTGACGTTTTCGTTGAATTTCGTGACCGTGATCTTCAGCGGCTTGCTGTAGACGAAATTGGGCACATGGCGGTGGTCGGCCAAGACCAGGCGCAGGGTGTAGTCGCCCGGTTTCAGCGTCAGCACGGTTTCCATCTGGCCCTTGCCAAAGTGGATGTACTGCTCGTTGAAGGGCAGGGGCTGGTTGAAATCCAGCGGCAGGTCGCGGTTGATCAGGAGGTGGTGGTGGCCGGTCTTGCTCTGCGGCTTGGTGATGGGCGCAATGCCCATGCCGGTCAGGCCGAAGGTCAGCAGGAACGGCGTCTCGATCTTGGCGCCGTCTTGCAGATTGGTGAAATGGGTCTGTTGTGCCAGCCGTGGCGCGGAGGCCAGCCAGGGGTGGGGCGCTGAGCCCGAAGAGCTTTGGGCTGCAGCCGGCGCTGCACCGAGGAGCGTCAGGGACAGGAGCAAGCTCAGGCGCGCGAGCAGCGACGCGGCGCTGCCGGTCCGGGAGTGCTGGGTCTGGCGCGGCTTCAGTGTGTACATCGTCTTCATCTTCATCATCGACTTCTTCTCTACGAATTCTTCATTCTGCGAAAGCGGGCTGCCCACAGGGCGCCCGTCTGTTCGTGTCGGTGGAGTGCTGGTGGAGGGGGGACTGACTACAAACTGCGGGGTTCAGCGCTCCTCGCCGGTCGGGGCTGGCAGGGGTTTTGGTGAATCAGGCCTTCTTCAGGAACTCGGACTTGAGCATCAGGCTCACGCCGTCGATCTTGCAATCGACATCGTGGTCGCCATCAACGAGGCGGATGCCCTTGGCCTTGCTGCCCTTTTTCAGGGTGATGGACGAGCCTTTCACCTTCAGGTCCTTGATCAGGATGACGCTGTCGCCATCGACCAGAACCTGGCCGTTGGCGTCGCGCACCACCTTGGCGGCCTCGCCGGGCTCGTCGGCGGACGGGGCCTCGGACGACCATTCAAAGCCACAGTCGGGGCAGATGAATTGCGCACCGTCGGTGTAGGTGTTTTCGAGCGTGCATTGGGGACAGGCGGGCGGCGTGGACATGGCGGGTTCTTGGCTTTAGCTTTTCCCGTCGCGTGAACTGCGGGAGCGAGGGTTTCTTGCGGCTGGTTTGTGCGAATCGCGCGACACTGTAACCGAGTGCTTCAGCGCATGCGGTCCTGAAAGCGCTGCCGCGCATGCCTCAGTCAGGGGGGGGCGCTGGCCGGTCGCCATGCCTTCCGGCATGGATTTGCGCTTGCGGCCATACTCTCGCCGGCAGCGCGGACGAACCGCAAGCGATCATCAAGGCGGGGCAAGGCCCCGCCCTGCGGTTTCGCTGGACACGGCCCATTCACTCAAGCATCCCTTCGCTCGTTCATTGCGCGGGCGTCAGCTGTTTGGATGGCTCTGTGGCGGTCGCCGCGCATCACCCCAAACCCGTGTTCACCGCTGACCTGGAAGACCTGCCATGACGATGACCCGCCCCTTGTCTCTGAGCCTGCGCCTGGCGCTGGCGACCAGTGCCGCCCTGTTTCTGGCCGCCGCGCCTGCCCACGCGGCGACAGACGCTGTTGCCAAAGAAGATGCGGCGCTGAAGGCCGCCATTGCCGGCAGCCACCGCACGCCGGCCAACGTGGCTCGCGACGGTGCCCGCCATCCTTACGAGACCCTGAGCTTCTTCGGCATCAAGCCGACCCAGACCGTGGTGGAGCTCTCGCCCGGCGGCGGTTGGTACACCGAGATTCTGGCGCCCTATCTGCGTGACAAAGGTCAGCTGATCCTGGCCGGCGACGACCCGGCTTCCGAGGTGCCGTATTTCCAGCGCAGCGCCGCCCGCATGAAAGCCAAGCTCGAAGCCCTGCCGGCCGTGTACGACAAGGTGCAGGTGACGGTGTTCGCGCCGGGCGCGGGCAAGTTCGATTACGCCAAGCCGGGTTCGGCCGACCTGGTGCTGACCTTCCGCAATGTCCACAACTGGATCTCGGCGGGTGAGGGCAAGGCGCAGGCCGTGTTCAACAGCGCCTTCGCCGCGCTCAAGCCCGGCGGCGTGTTTGGTGTGGTCGAGCACCGCCGCCCGGTCGCGCAGGCCCAGGATGCCAAGGCCTCCAGCGGTTATGTGCACCAGGCCTATGTGATCCAGCTGGCCGAGAAGGCCGGCTTCAAGCTGGCCGCCAGCTCCGAGATCAATGCCAACCCCAAGGACACGGCCGACCACGAAGGTGGCGTCTGGTCCCTGCCGCCGACCTTCGGCCTCAAGGACAAGGACCGCGCTCGTTATGAAGCCATCGGCGAGAGCGATCGCATGACGCTCAAATTCGTCAAGCCCTGAGCGGGCCTGAGCTTGGCAGCAGCGAGCCGCTGAACGCCTTCATGTTCGAGCGCATCGCCTTCATCGGCGCCGGCCGGCTGGCGCGCACCCTGGCCCCGGCCTGGGCGGCGGCCGGCCAGCGGGTGGTGGCCGTGGCCAGCCGCCAGCCTGGCGCCGCGCAAGACCTGGCCCTGCACCTGCCGGGCTGTCAGGCGCTGGCGCCCGAGGCGGCCGTGCATTCGGCCGATCTGGTGCTGCTGACCGTGGCCGACGACGCCATCGCCTCGGTCGCTGCCCGCCTGCCCTGGCGCCCGGGGCAGGCGGTGCTGCACTGCAGCGGCGCCACCGAGCTGGCGGCCCTGGCGCCAGCTGAAGCGCTCGGCGCGCGCATCGGCGGTTTCCACCCGCTGCAGATTTTTTCCGACCCCGCACGTGCGGCAGCCTTGCTCGCAGGCAGCACGGTGGGCATCGAAGCCAATGATGCGGCCTTGAGCGCGCGCCTGCACGACTTGGCCGCAGCCTTGGGGCTGAAGCCGCTGTCACTGCGCCCCGGCACCCGGGCGGCCTACCACGCGGCGGCCAATCTGGCCGCCAGCAGCCTGCTCGCGGTGTTGGCCGAAGCGCGCCAGGTCTGGGCCGCCATCGGCCTGCCGCCGGAGGCTGCCCTGGCCGCCCTGCTGCCGCTGGCGCGCGGCACGCTGGACGCGGCCGAGTCGCGCGGCCTGGCTGGCGCACTCTCAGGCCCGGTGGCGCGCGGCGATGCCGGCGTGTTGACCGCCCATCTGCAGGCCCTGGAGGGACTGGGCGCCGAGCATGCGGCGTTTTACCGCGCATTGCTGAGCCGCCAGCTGGATCTGGCCGCTGAAGCCGGCCGTCAGCCCGAGGCGCTGCTGGCCCTGCTGCGCAGTCAGCTGCAGCTGTTGCAGTCGCGCTAATTTCTTGTGCCGTCCGGGCGCGGGCGGCTCCTAGAATCCGGCATGCGTTTGGATGTCCCGACCCTGTTCGCTGTGGTGACGCTGGTGGCCTTGTTGATGGCCGGCTGGGTCAGCTTCATGGCCTGGGGCAAGCCCGCGCGTGATGCGCTCTGGGCCTGGGGCCTGGCCCTGGTGGCCTATGCGGCCAGCCATGTGATCTTTGCCGTGCTCAATGTCGTGCCTTCGTCCGGCCTCGTGGTTGCCGGCAATATGGCGTATGGCATTGCGCTTTCGCTGATGCTCTTGGCCATGCGTCGCTTCGACGGTCTGGACAGCAATGCCGGCCCGCCGGTCTGGGTGCAGCTGCAGCTCTTGCTGCCGGTGCTGGCCATTGCGCTGCTCTACACCCTGCTGATGGAGCAGTACGCTGCCCGCGTGGTGATGGGCTCGCTTGTGTTCTGCTTGCAGATTGGCTTCATCCTGCGCGCCTTGCTGGACCCGCGCCTGCCGCGCCCGGGGCGTGGCCGCTACATCCTGTTGACGGCCTTCTTTGCCCTGCTGAGCTCGCTGCTGCTGCGCGCCCTGGCCGCGGCCATGGGCTGGATGAGCAGCAATAACGACGAGGCCGGGCGGCTCTGGCTGACCATGGTTTTCGTGGTGGCCTTGTGCGCGGTGATCAGCATCTCGCTGGGTTTCGTCTACATGACCATGGAGCGGGCCGAGCAGCGCAATTTCGAGCTGGCGATGAAGGACATGCTGACCGGCCTGTCCAACCGCCGCGCCATCAGCGACCAGCTGCACATGGCCGTCTCGCGCGCCCAGCGGCAGGGCCAATACCTGAGCGTGCTGATGCTGGACATCGATCACTTCAAGCGCGTCAACGATGGCTACGGCCATCAGGCCGGCGATGCCGTGCTGCGCGGCGTGGCCCGTACCCTGCAAAGCCGTCTGCGTGCGCAAGACCAGATCGGCCGTTTCGGCGGTGAGGAGTTCTTGCTCATGCTGCCCGACACCCATCTGGAGGGCGCCACCACCCTGGCCGAGGCGCTGCGCCAGGCGGTGGAGGCCTCGCCCACGCAATGGGGGGCACACAGCATTTCCGTCACCATCAGCATCGGTGTGGCGGGCGGCGTGATCAGCGGCGCACACACGGTGGACGGCCTGGTCGCTGCGGCCGATGCCGCCATGTACCGCGCCAAGCAGGGCGGCCGCAACCGGGTGGAGCTGGCCGATATGAGCAGCCTGCTGCCGGGAGGCCAGCCTGCGCTACCGCCAGCCGTGCCGCGTGACTGACGCACCCCCTCGAGTTTTCGCCACCATGCTCACCGTCTACGGCCTCAACGGACGCATCTTCAGCGGCTCGCTCGAAGGGCTGCGTGAGCTGGGCCCGGTGCAGGCGGTGGCGCGCTTGCGCGCGGTCGAGCCGGTGCAGCGCGATCAGGAATCCAGCCTGCAGCGCGGTCTGCCCAGCCCCAGCGCGCCCGGCGGCAAGCCGGGCCGGCAGGGCGCCCTGGCGGCCTACACCCAGGCCCAGCAGGAGGCCGCCAGTGGCAGTACCGGGGCGGGCGGCCGCCAGCCCTTGACCCTGGCCGAGCAACTGATGAGCCGCAAGCTGATCACCGTGCCGGTGATGGCCAGCGTGGCCCAGGGTCTGGACCTCCTGGCCGAGGCCCGTGTCGGCCAGGCGCCGGTGCTGAACCCTCAGCAGCGCCTGGTCGGCCTGCTGCTGCGCGCCGATTTGCTGCCGGTGCCGCGGGATATTCAGGACGCCGCCGCCTGGGCGCGCTGGTTCAGCCGGCCGGTGGGCGAGGTGATGTGGAGCCCGGTGCCCGCGGCCCGGCCCGACACGCCCATCCGTGAGGTGGCGCAGGCCTTGCTCGATCTGCGCCTGCCCGGCTTGCCGGTGCTGGACGAGGCCGGTGAGCTGGTCGGCTTCATCTCGCGCAGCGACATCTTGCGCGGCCTGAGCCGGGAGCCGCCCTTGGACTTGTGGGGTTGATGCGGCAGCCGCGGCCGTCAAATTTGCAGATTTCGGCATCTTTTTGCCGCCGCAGCCCGGAATTGAGCGAAGCGCTGGGCGTCGGCAGGGCTTGGGGCTAATATTTCCGACCGCGCTGCCGAAAAGGTGATGTGCGCACGTCGCCCTTCGGCGGCATTCAAGGGTCTAGGGAGTCGCTGCATGTTAGTTGTAGGTTCGGAGGCGCAGACCTCCACGCATCAGCAGCCGGGCTACCACGGCGCGGAGCACCCCGCTGTGGTGCTGCAGAAGGTGGTGCAGGAGCTGCCCGACGCCTGCGAGCGCCTGGCCTATGTGCGACAGATGACCGAGCAGGCCGCCACCACGGTGCTGGGCCTGGTCGACACCGCCCAGGAGAACGCCGAGCAGGTGCGCCGCCAGGGCCATGACCTGTCCGACTCTCTGAGCCGCATGGCTGCCGCCCCCGAGCTCAGCGTCGAGCGCGCCCGCGCCATGCTCAAGCTCTGCGCGGCCTATGCCGCCACCGCCGCAGGTTTTGCCGAGCGCGAAAAGTCTCTGCACACCGAAATCATGATGGCCCAGGGCTTCCAGGATTTGTCCGGCCAGGTCATCAACAAGGTGATCGGCATGCTGGAGCGGGCCGAGAAGCCGCTCGAACATCTGCTGGCCGATTTCGACCCGCCCGCCAGCGACGCACCGGCCGACGCCCAAACCCTGGCCGGCGTGCAAACGCCCGACAAGGCCTTGCAGCAGGATGATGTGGACGACCTGCTGGCTTCGCTGGGCTTCTGAGCCCGGCTTGCGGGCTCAGTGCCAGCTCAGCGGGTTGAGCTTGTAGAAGCTGCTCAGCTGCCCGTACAGCGCCGGGTGCGCCTGGGCCAGCTCGCCCGGCCGCTCGAAGAACAGCTCGCTGGTGACGGCAAAGAACTCGGCCGGATCGGTGGCGCCGTAGGCGTCGATCAGGCCGTCCTGCTCACCCCAGGCCAGGCGCTGGCGCAGCGCATCAAATTCGTTCTGCATCACCCGTGACCAGCGGCGGTAGGCCGCGGTGCTGCCCAGCAGGGGCGCGCCGTTGGCATAGCCCTTGGCCTGATCCAGCTGGTGGGCAAACTCGTGGATCACCACATTGCGGCCATCGCTCGGGTCCATGGCGCCGGCCAGCACGTCCTGCCAGGACAGCAAGACCTGACCCTGCACCCAGCTCTCACCCGCCAGGGCCCGGCGCTGCTCCATCTGCACCTCGGCCAGGCCCGGCGCCTGGTGCAGGCGGTCGACCACAAAGGCGCCCGGGTAGAGCAGGATCTGCTTGAGCTTGGGGTAGTAGCCGCGGCGTGCGCCCAGCAGGGGCAGGCAGGCCTGGGCGGCAATGGTCACGCGCATCTCGTCCGTGACCGTGAGGCCGCCGCAGCCGATGATGGGTTTCTCGGCCAGAAAGACCTGCATCTCCTGCTTGAGCCGCAGCTGCAGATCGGCCGGCAGGCGCTGCAGCAGCGGAAAGCGACGGCGCAGGATGCGGCGCCAGGCCTGCGGGAAAGCCTGCGCCCGCAGGCGCGCGCGGCGGCGGCGCTGCAGCCAGGGGGCGGCCATCAGCCAGACCATCAGGCCCAGTGCGGCGGCCAGGGTGAGCAGCAGGGTCAGGGCGGAGGTGGAGCTGGGCATGGCGGCGGGAGGCAGTGTGGCTCTGCACATGCGCCCGACGCCGCAAAACACAAGAGCGCACAAGAACGACGCTGCATCTCGTTTACCCTTCGGCCATGAACGCCGCCCCTCCGACCCTGCCGCCCGTCACGGCGGAGCTGCGGCCGGCCCAGGTCATCATCGGCGGCATCTGCGGCCTGGTGCTGACTGTCGGCCTGGCCCGTTTCGCCTACACGCCCTTGCTGCCGCTGATGCAGGCGCAGGCGGGGCTCAGCGATGCCGCGGCCGGCTGGTTGGCCGCCATCAATTACCTCGGTTATATGAGCGGTGCCTTGCTGGCGGCGCGCCTGGAGGACGGGCGTCTGCGCCACCGGCTCTACAGCATCGGCCTGTGCCTGAGCCTGCTGGTGACCCTGGCCATGGGCCTGGCGCCCAATGTCTGGCTGTGGGCGGCCTCGCGCTATCTGGGTGGCTTGTGCGGTGCGGCCGGCATGTTGCTGGGCTCGGGCCTGGTGCTGGGCTGGCTGATGCGCCAGGGCAGGCGGCCCGAACTTGGCTTGCATTTCATGGGCCTGGGCCTGGGCATCGTGGTCTCGGCCTTGGGGGCCATGGCCATGGCGCCGCTGGACTGGGCGCTGCAGTGGCAGGGCTTTGCCTTTGCCGGCCTGCTGGCGCTGGCGCCCGCCTGGGCCTGGCGGCCACCGGTGCCACCTGCGCCGGTGGCGGCGATCGTGCCGGCCGAGCTGCCTTCGCGGCGCTGGCTCTGGCTGATGGGGCTGATGTATTTCTGCGCCGGCTGGGGCTTTGTCATCAACGCCACCTTCACCGTGGCCATCGTCGAGCGCCAGCCTTTGCTGGCTGGCCAAGGGCCCTGGGCCTGGCTGCTGGTTGGCCTGGCCGCCGTGCCTGCGGTGTTCGCCTGGGACCGGGTGGCACGTCGCCTGGGCGAGCTCAAGGCCTTGCTGCTGGCGTTTGGCCTGCAGATCATCGGCGTGCTGCTGCCGGCTTTGCACGGTGGCTTGTGGTCGGCCCTGGGCGGCGCCTTGCTCTACGGCGCCACCTTCATCGGCATCGTCAGCCTGACCCTGGCCCTGGTGGGGCGCCGATCTCCAGCCAACCCGGGCAAGGCCATGGCGCGCCTGACCCTGGGCTATGGTCTGGCGCAGGTGGGCGCGCCGGCGCTCAGCGGTCTCTGGGTTCAATCCAGCGGCTCGTTTCACGGCGCGCTGTGGCTGACCGCGGCGGTCTTGCTCGTGGGCATGGGGCTCTTGCTGGCCTTGATCCGCCTGGAGCATGAGCTGTGATTACATCCAGTATCATGCGCCGGCTTCAGCACGGAGACTTTTGCCATGGACCTCACGCTTTGCAGCACACACCGAGACCTGATCGAACAGTTTTGGCGCACGGCCAATGACGGCGATTGGTCGGCCTTTGAGGCCTTGCTCAGCCCCGATGTGGTCTACCTGGTGCCGCAAACGCGCGAGCGCATCCGTGGGCGCGAGCACTTCGTCGAGTTCTTTCGCAGCTGGCCCGAGGCCTGGCGGGCCGAGCTGACGCGCTGCATCGTCGATGAGCGCGGCGCGGTGTCGGTGATCGATTTTCTGACCGCGCGCGGCAGTGAAACCGGCATCTCCTTTTTCGAACTGAAGGACGGGCAGATCACCGAGATCCGCGACTTCTGGCCCAGCGAATACGAACCGCCGCAGCGCATGATTGCCGCCGTCGAGCGCTATTGAGAGCGGCCTGCGTAGCACTTGTGTGCAGTAGTTGGCGCGTTTTCGGCGGCGATTGTGGTGCGGATGCCGCCTGTCAGTTTTCTGTTTGCAAGGCTTTGCAATACTTGCCTTCGACCGTTGGGCCGGGCCGATGCGCAGACATGAAACCGGACGCAGCCGAGGCTGCGACACAAGCCTGACGGAGGGAGTGGAGGAGGGTGCGCGATGTCCGCGTGCCCTGGCTGTCTGGAAAGGACTGTCATGTCGCAGACGTCTCCTCGCTCCTCTTCGACGTCGGTGTCGCGCGCCGCTGCGTTGCCGCCTGAGTCCCACTCGGCCTCGCCCTGGCGCCTGGCGTTGCCAGGTCTTTTGGGTCTGGGTTTGCTCGCATTGGCCCTGGGCTTGTCTCAGCCAGCGCGGGCCCAGGATTTCGACTTCAAAGGCTTCGGCACCCTGGCCGTGGGCAAGGTGCTGAACGGTTCGCGTGACACGCCTTTGTTCGGTCGATTCGAGTGCCCTTGCGCCATCGCCGATTACGGCCATGGCGGGCTGTACCGCAAGTCCTGGAGCGCCTCGCCCGAGTCCAAGCTGGGCTTGCAGAGCACGGTCAAGTTTGGCAGCCAGTGGTCGGCCACCGGCCAGGTGGTGGTGCGCGATGTCGACGGCCTCAAGGCTGGCCTGGAATGGGCCTACCTGAGCTACACCCCCGACAGCCACTGGACCCTGCAAGCCGGGCGCAAGCGCCTGCCGCTGTTCTACTACTCGGACTTTCAGGACGTGGGCTATGCCTACAACTGGATCCGTCCGCCGCAAGACGTCTACGGCTGGGAGGCGATCAACTTCAACGGCTTCACCGCCGCCTACAGCACCCAGCTCGGTGACTGGTCGCTGCGCGGCAGCGCTTTTGCCGGCCGCGAGGCGACCAAGGACAACGACGCTGCCAAGATCTACTACGAGGCCCGCCAGGACATCACCTGGAAGCGCATCATCGGCGCCGATCTCGAGGTGGCCAATGACTGGCTGACCCTGCGCTTCAACATCATCAAGAACAAGGTCGATCAGTGGGACTACAGCGATGGCACGCGCACCCAGGTGACGCAAGACAAGTCGCAGCTGATCTATGGCGTGGCTGCCAACATCGATTGGGAAGACTGGCTGCTTCGCTCCGAGTACAGCATCTTCGACCGCTCTGACTTCGCCTACAAGGCCAATGGTGTGGCCGTGGCGGTGGGGCGGCGCATCGGCAAGTTCACGCCCATGCTGACCTTCGGGCGTTATCGCGAGACCAACCGCTGGGCGCCGGACACCGTGCAGCGCGACGACACGCTGAGCCTGTCGCTGCGCTACGAGCTGGGCCGCGCTACAGCGCTCAAGCTGCAGTGGGACCGCTTCAAGGACAAGTCCGGCCCGGCACTCGATTTTGTCGGCAATTCCAAGCTGCTGTCCCTTTCGCTGGACACCGTGTTCTGAGCGTGCCCCGACTTCCATCGCAGGAGAAAACTATGAAACCAAACCTCACGACCCCCGTCTGCGCTCGCCCCGTCGCTCGCCTCTTGGCGGGCCTGCTGCTCAGCTTCAGCCTGGGCAGCGCCTGGGCCGAGATGGTCATCATCGTCAACCCGAAGAATCCGGTCGCCAATATGAGTGCCGAGCAGGTCAGCGCGCTGTTCCTGGGCAAATCGAACGTCATGCCCTCGGGCGGCACGGCGGCGCCGGTGGACCAACTGGAAGCCGGTCCGCTTTACGAAGAGTTCTACGCCAAGGTGGCCGGCAAATCGAGCTCGCAGGTCAAGGCGGCCTGGTCGCGCCTGACCTTCTCCGGCAAGGGCACGCCGCCGCGCGCCATGGCCAGCTCGGTCGAGATCCGCAAATTCGTGGCCAGCAATGTCGATGCCATCGGCTACATCGAGAAGTCCGCCGCGGATGCCAGCGTCAAGGTCGTGCTCTCGGTGAACTGAGCCCGGCGGCCCGGGGCCTGTTCGCTTTCGTCACTTCCGTCGCCACGGAGCTAGGGGTGGCGCCGCGCTGGCTTCGGCCTATGCTGCGGCCACCTCGGCATCGAAGAACGAGGAAGGACGCGGGCCATGCGAGTTCATTTCCTGTCGCGGCTGCTGGCCGCTTGCGTGTTGGTGTCCAGTGCGGCGGCCCAGGCCTTCGGGCCGCATGGGCATCAGACAGTCGGAGGCATTGCCGACCAGCTGCTGGCCGGCAGCTCCACGGCCAAGGCGGTGCGCGCTGTGCTGGGCTCCAATTTGCAAACCGCGTCCGTCTGGGCCGATTGCGCCAAAGGTGTGGGCCAGGTCAAGGCCGGCGCACCGTTTGCCTACGATGGCAGCGGCCCCTACCCTGAGTGCGATTACTACGAGAACCCGGCCAGCCAGGCGGCGCTGGTGGCCTTCGTCAAGCGCAATGCCAAGAGCTGCTACAGCAACTCCAGCGACGAGAGCTGCCGCCACAAGTCCTACCACTACACCGACATCTCCCCGCTGCGCGAGGCCTATGCCCCGGGCCTGGCGGGCAGCAGCGACCATGACATCGTCCATGCGGTGAACGCCTGCATCCGCGTGCTGCAAGGCCAGGACGCGCCAGCGCCCTTCAACATCCGCAGCAAGAAAGAAGCCCTGCGCCTGCTCGCGCATTACCTGGGCGATCTGCATCAGCCCTTGCATGTGGTGTCGGCCTATCTCGACCCTGCCGGGCTCAGTTTCGACCCGGATCAGCCAGGGCAGGATCCCAAACGCGTGGCCAAAGCCTCGACCAAGGGCGGCAATCTCATCCTGCTCGGCAGCAGCAAGCTGCATGGCTTGTGGGACAGCATCCCGGGGCCGCTGGCCGTCAAGCTGCTGGCCGGCGAGGGGGCCAGCGAGGCCCGTCAGGTGTCGGCAACACCGGGTCCGCTCGATGAATGGGCCGAGCGCTGGGCCAGCGACACCTTGCAGTCGGGCCTTCCCGCACTGGCTGCGCTCAAGTTCGGCCCGCAAAATCCCGATGGGCGCTGGAAGGCCAGCCATGGCCCCAGCTACAGCCGCGAACGCAGCGCCTTGCAGCGCGCTCAGATCATCAAGGCTGGCGCGCGCCTTGCAGAACTCCTGCGGGCGGTGATGCCCTGAGGGCCGGCTGGCATGCTCAGCCCTCGCGCTCGGCTTCCTCGTCGAGCTCCGTGCTTTCAGGGTTCTCGGGGGCGGCCAAGGAGGCATCGCGCTCCGCCCTTGTGGCCGGGCCCTTGAGGCGCTTGTTCTTGCGCGCCGCAGCCTTGGCCTGGCGTGCAGCCTCGCGCTCTTCGGCCACCGCGGCCCAGGCCTTGAACTCTTCGGGCGTTTCCAGCGAGATCGGGCCCAGCACCTTTTGCCGGAACTCGTACATCAGCACCTCGGCGGCCTTCTGCAAATTGACCCGGCCGCCGCCCAGCATGGCGCCCCGCTTGCGGCCGATCTCGGTCAGCAACTGCTCATCGTTCAGGCCCTCGACCTCGCCCAGCTTGTAGCGCGCCTTCAGCATGTCGAGGTAGGCCGGGTGGCGGCGCAGATAGGCCAGCAGCTCCAAGGCCACCTCTTCTTCATCGAAGGCATTGCGGCCCACCGCGCCACTGGCGGCCAGGTTGTAGCCGCTTTCCTCGATGGCAATCTTGGGCCAGAGCATGCCGGGCGTGTCGAAGAGGTAGAAGTCCTGGTCCAGCACGATCTTCTGCTCGACCTTGGTGATGCCCGGCTCATCGCCGGTCTTGGCACTGCGCTTGGAAACCAGCGTGTTGATCAGGGTGGACTTGCCGACATTGGGAATGCCGCAGATCAGCACCCGCAGGGGCTTGACCATCCCACCGCGCAGCGGCGCCAGCTCGCGGCAGGCCTTGATCAAGGCCTGGGCGGGGGCCTTGTTGCTGGCATCCAGGCCGATGGCGCGGGTGTCGGGCTGGCTGTTGTAGTGGGCCAGCCAGAGGGCTGTGCGCTCGGGGTCCGCCAGGTCCTGTTTGTTGAGCAGCTTGAGCGTGGGCTTGCCCGCCGTCAGCTGGGCCAGCAGCGGGTTGGCGCTGGAGCCGGGCAGGCGCGCATCGAGCAGCTCGATCACCACATCGAGCCCCGCCTTCATGCGATCGTTGATCGCATTGCGGGTGGAGTTCATATGCCCCGGGAACCAGTTGATCGCCATGCTTGTGTGCTGCTCTGAAGAAAAGGCGCGGCCCTGGCCGCGAGGGGGCTATTGTCGCCCGGGCGTTGTGCCGGTGCTGGCCTCTTGCGCCGCCAGCTCGCGCAGGCAGGCGATGCACAGGCAGCAGCTGTACTGCGCCGCCAGACGCTCACGCAAGGCCGGGCTCAGGCGCAGGTCGAAGCAATCGCAGTGCGCCTCCTGCGCCCCGCAATGAAAACCACCGCCGCAGCGCGGGCAGCGGTCGTTCAAAAGCGCCGGGGCGGGGCCAGGGGCGCTCATGCAAACAGGCCGGCATGCTGCTGGCGCAGCAGGTTTTTCTGCACCTTGCCCATGGCATTGCGCGGCAGCTCGGGCGCCAGCAGGATCTGCTTGGGCACTTTGAAGCCGGCGATGCGGGATTTGAGCGTGGCGCTGATGGCGGCAGGGTCCAGGCTGGCGCCGGGCTTGGCGATCAGCACGGCGACCACGGCTTCGCCAAAGTCGGGGTGGGGCACGCCGATCACGGCCGACTCGGCCACGCCGGGTAGCTCGTTGAGAAAACCTTCGATCTCGGCCGGGTAGACATTGAAGCCGCCGCTGATGACGAGGTCCTTGCTGCGGCCAACGATCTTCACATAACCGTTTTCATCCACGCAGCCGACATCGCCGGTCTTGAACCAGCCGTCGGCGGTGAATTCCTCTCGGGTCTTTTCGGGCATGCGCCAGTAGCCGCCGAAGACATTGGGGCCGCGCACCTCGATCTGGCCGATGTCGCCGGTGGCGCAATCGCCGCCCTCGGCCGTGCGCACACGCAGGCTCACGCCGGGCAGGGCCGGCCCGACCGTACCGCCGATGCGCGCGCCGTCTGCCGCGCGGCAGGGGTTGGACGTGAGCATCAGGGTCTCGCTCATGCCGTAGCGTTCCAGGATGGTGTGGCCGCTGCGGGCCTGCCAGTCGCGGAAGGTCTCGATCAGCAGTGGCGCCGAGCCGCTGATGAAAAGCCGCATGCTGCGGCAAGCTTGCAGGTTCAGGCCAGGCTCAGCCAGCAGGCGCACATAGAGCGTGGGCACGCCCATGAAGACCGTGGCCTCGGGCAGGCGGCGCAGCACGGCGCGCGGCTCGAACTTGCTGAACCAGATCATGCGGCTGCCGTTGAGCAGGGCGCCATGCGAGGCGACGAAGAGGCCGTGCACGTGGAAGATGGGCAGGGCGTGGATCAGCACATCGCCGGGCTGCCAGTCCCACAGGTCTTTCAGGGTCAGCGCATTGCTGAGCAGATTGCCGTGGCTGAGCATGGCGCCCTTGCTGCGCCCGGTGGTGCCGCTGGTGTAAAGGATGGCGGCCAGGTCCTCGCTGCGGCGCAGGGCGGGCGAGTGCTGGTCGGACATGGCGGCGGCGCGGTCCAGCAGGGTGCCGCTGCGGTCTTCGTTGAGGGTGAAGACGTTTTGCACCCCGGCCATGAAGGCCAGCTTGCTGGCCCAGCCGAAGTTCTTGCCGGCGCAAACCAGTACGGCGGGCTCGGCGTCCTGGATGAAGTAGCCCAGCTCGGCCGCCTGGTAGGCCGGGTTCAGCGGCAGGTAGACGAAGCCGGCGCGCATCACGGCCAGGTAAAGCATCAGCGCTTCCACGCTCTTCTCGCAATGGGCGGCGATGCGGCTGCCCTCGGGCAGGTCCAGGCTCAGCAGCAGGTTCGCCAGCATGGCCGTGCCGCGCTCCAGATCCCGCCAGCTGTAACGCAGGCCCTCGCCATCGGCGCATTCGATGGCGCAGGCGTCCAGGTCTTCAGGGAAGGCGGCGCGCAGGGCGGCGAACAGATTGCCGGTGGCGGCTGCGCTGGGCGCGGAGGAGGTTGCGGAGGGCAGGGGGGCGGGGCTCTTCATGCTCCGCATTTTGCTGCAGGGCGCCCATGAGGCCCCGCGCGGGCGCAAGACGGCGCGTGCGTGTGCGCACCGTGATCGTTCGTGAAAAATACCGGGCGCTCGATTTCAGCGAGTTTCGCCCAGCGAACGCAGCCCGAGGCCGAACGCTTGCGCGGTTCGCTCAGCTGCTCATGCCCGGCAGCACCAGCCAGCGGCTCAGGTGCTGGCGCAGAGCGCTGAAGTCCAGGGGTTTGGTCAGGTGCTCGTCCATGCCGGCGGCCAGGCTGGCGGCGATATCGCTTTCCAGCGCATGGGCCGTCAGGGCCAGGATGGGGAAGCGCGCCAGGCTGCCGGCTTCTTGCAGGCTGCGCAGGCGGCGGGTGCATTCCAGGCCGTCCATGCCGGGCATTTGAATGTCCATCAGCACCAGGTCCGGGGTGGCGCGCGTGCAGGCCTGCAGGGCTTCCTGGCCGTTGTTGGCCAGCAGGGACTCCACGCCCATCAGGGCCAGGAACTCCAGGGCCACGACCTGGTTGATCTGGTTGTCTTCCACCAGCAGGACCAGGGGGCGGCGGGCTTGGGGCTGGGCTTCGGAGTCGCCGCCGGGGCTGCGCTCAGGCGCCGCCGGGCGGGCGGGGCCTTGCGCGACCAAACGCATCCAGTTGGCCTGGATGGCGCGCTCGAAACCATGTGTGTTCATTCCCCGACCCCAAAACTCTGCATCAACAACCATCAGCATTGCCGGGCTGACGGCTGCTTTTGCGGCAGCTCAGAGCCCTCCCTCGCGCAATTTATTCGATCTGCGCCTGCGCTCGCCAATCCTCGGGGAAATTCGACTTCGCTCGGTGATCTGTGCGCTGTTCGCCATTGTTGCCTGTGCGCAGAGCGAGCGCAACGCGGCAGGCTGCGCGGACGCCTGGGGTTTCCCCGGAGTGATCTGGACGGGCTCTTGACGGCCGGCACGCGAAAGGCTTGGCTTTTTCTCTGGTTTGACCGTGCGACCCTGCTGACAGCTTTGGGTCGGCCCCCTCCCTAGAATGCCTGCTCCCAGCGCAGCAGCAGGCACTCTCCATGTCCGAAGGCACCATCCGCATCCGCGGCGCCCGTCAACACAATCTCAAGAACCTCGATCTGGATCTGCACACGGGCGAGCTGACCGTGGTCACCGGCCCCAGCGGCTCGGGCAAGTCCAGTCTGGTGTTCGACACCCTGTATGCCGAAGGTCAGCGGCGCTATGTCGAAACCTTCTCGGCCTATGCCCGCCAGTTCCTGGACCGCATGGACCGCCCGGCGGTGGACAAGGTTGAGGGTGTGCCGCCGGCGATTGCCATCGACCAGACCAACCCGGTGCGCACCAGCCGCTCCACGGTCGGCACCATGACCGAGCTGAACGACCACCTCAAGCTCTTGTTCGCCCGCTCGGCCCAGCTCTTCGACAAAAAGACCGCCCAGGCGGTGCGCCACGACACGGCGCAGACCATTTACTTGGAACTGCTAGAGCGCACCAAGGAGCACGACCCTCGCATCGTGCTGACCTTCCCGGTCGAGCTGCCGGCCACCACCAGCAGCGAGGAAGTGACGCAGTGGTTGTCGGCCAGCGGTTTCACGCGCGTGCAGGCCGAGCGTGAAGTCGCCACGCCCACCGGGCCGCGCAAGCTGCTCGATGTGGTGGCGGATCGTTTTCGTCTGCAGGGCGCCGACAAGCAACGGGCCATGGAAGCGATCGAGCTTTGCCTGAAGCGCGGATCGGGTCGTTTGAACGTGTATGTCTTGCCCGCAACTCCTGGCCCCTCGCCTGCGGGTACGCAGGCGGTCCCCCAAGGGGGCGCGGCCGTTCTTGGGAGCGGCCCGGCGAACGGCCAGGACGGTGACGCCGTCCTGTGGCGTTACTCCACCGGCCTGCATTGCCCCGACAGCGATCTGCGTTACCAAGAGCCCCAGCCGGCACTGTTCTCCTTCAATTCCGCCATGGGCGCCTGCGAGACCTGCCGTGGTTTCGGCCGCGTCATCGGCGTGGACCTGGGCCTGGTGATCCCGGACGAGAAAAAGACCCTGCGCAATGGCGCGATCAAGACGCTCTCGACCCCGGCCTGGAAGGACAGCCAGGACGATTTGCTGCGCTATGCCGGCGAGGCCGGCATCCCGCGCGACACGCCCTGGAACCAGCTCTCGCAGGCCCAGCGCGACTGGGTGATTCACGGCTCGCCGAACTGGACCGGCAACTGGAACAAGCAGTGGTACGGGGTCATGCGCTTCTTCGAGTACCTGGAGAGCAAGGCCTACAAGATGCATATCCGGGTGCTGCTGTCCAAGTACCGCAGTTACACCACCTGCGGCACCTGCGATGGCGCCCGGCTCAAGACCGAGGCCCTGCTCTGGCGGGTCGGCTCCAAGGAATTGGCCGATTCGCTGCTGCCCCCGGCTCAGCGCCTGATGCCCAAGGGCGTGGACTGGAATCGTGCCCAGCTGGAAGCCTTGCCGGGCCTGGCCTTGCATGACTTGATGCAGCTGCCCATCCATCGCCTGCGCAGCTTTCTGGATCAGCTGCAGCTGCCCAGCAGCCTGCTCGACGATGCTCTCAAGCTGCTGCTGGAGGAGATCCGAAACCGGCTCAAATACCTCTGCGATGTCGGCATCGGCTACCTCACGCTGGACCGCCAGAGCCGCACGCTCAGCGGCGGCGAGGTGCAGCGCATCAACCTGACCACGGCCCTGGGCACCTCGCTGGTCAACACGCTGTTTGTGCTGGACGAGCCCAGCATCGGCCTGCACCCGCGCGATATGAACCGCATCGTCCAGGCCATGCACCGCCTGCGCGATGCCGGCAACACCCTGGTGGTGGTCGAGCATGACCCGGCCGTGATGCTGGCGGCCGATCGGCTGATTGATATGGGCCCCGGCCCGGGTGAGAAGGGCGGGCAGATCGTGTTTGACGGCACGCCGGACGCCATCCGCGCGGCCGACACCTTGACCGGCGCCTACCTCGGCTCGCGAAAATTCGTCGGCATGGGCCTGAAGCGCCCGGTTGAGGCCAGCACGCCCAAGCTGATTCTCGAAGGCGTGCGGGAGCACAACCTTCGCAACGTCAGCGTCGAGTTCCCCCTGCAGCGCATGGTGGTGGTGACCGGCGTGTCGGGTTCGGGCAAGAGCACGCTGATGCAGGATGTGCTGTACCCGGCCCTGGCTCGCCACTTCGGCCAGGCCACCGAGACGCCGGGCCAACACGATCGCCTGCTCGGCGCCGACTGGCTGGCCGATGCCGTCTTTGTGGACCAATCGCCGATCGGCAAGACCGCGCGTTCCAACCCGGCTTCCTACGTCGGTGCCTTTGACGAGCTGCGCAAGCTGTTTGCCGCCACACCGCTGGCGGCCGAGCGCAGCTACACGGCCGGCATGTTCAGCTTCAACGCCGGCGATGGCCGCTGCCCGACCTGCGGCGGCTCGGGCTTTGAGCATGTGGAGATGCAGTTCCTCTCTGACGTGTATCTGCGCTGCCCGGACTGCGATGGCCGGCGCTACCGCGCCGAGATGCTCGATGTGAAGCTGCAGCGTGCCGAGCGCGAGATGAGCGTGGCCGATGTGCTGGAGCTGACGGTCAGCGAAGCGGTGCGCCTTTTCAAGGACGACCGCGAGGTGCTGGCCAAGCTGCAGCCCATCATCGATGTGGGCCTGGAGTATGTGAAGCTGGGCCAACCCGTGCCCACGCTCTCCGGCGGCGAGGCGCAGCGGCTCAAGCTGGCCGGCTTCCTGGCCGAGGCTGCGAGCAAGCCGCGCCAGGCCGTGGCCAAGAAGGGCACGCTCTTCATGTTCGACGAGCCCACCACCGGCCTGCATTTCGACGACATCGCCAAGCTGATGCGCGCGCTGCGCAAGCTGCTGGCCATCGGCCATTCGTTGATCCTGATCGAGCACAACCTCGATGTGATCCGTGCGGCCGACTGGCTGATCGACCTCGGCCCCGAGGGTGGGGAAGACGGCGGTGAGCTGGTTTGCGTGGGCACACCCGAAGAAGTCAAGGAGCACCCCACTTCGCACACCGCCCTGGCCTTGCGCGAGTACTCGGCGCAGATGGACCGCCCCGCCATGAAGGTGGAAGAGGGCCGGCCGCTGCAAAGCCTGATCCGCGCGCGCCGGCAGTCGGCCAACCTGGACAACAACATCCAGATCGTCAATGCCAAGGAACACAACCTCAAGTCGGTCAACGTCAACATCCCGCGCGGCAAGTTCAATGTGATCACCGGCGTCTCGGGCTCGGGCAAATCGACCCTGGCTTTTGACATCCTGTTCAACGAGGGACAGCGCCGCTATCTCGAATCGCTCAATGCCTACGCGCGCTCCATCGTGCAGCCGGCGGGCCGGCCCGAGGTTGATGCGGTCTGGGGCATTCCGCCCACGGTGGCCATCGAGCAGCGCCTGAGCCGCGGCGGCCGCAAGAGCACGGTGGCCACCACCACCGAGGTCTGGCATTTCCTGCGCCTGCTCTACGTCAAGCTAGGCGTGCAGCACTGTGTGCACGACGGCACGCCGGTGCGGCCGCAGAGTGTCGAGTCCATCGCCGCCCAGCTGCTGCGCGATCACAAGGGCCAGCATGTGGGCCTGCTTGCGCCCCTGGTGGTCAACCGCAAGGGCCTCTACACCGACCTGGCCAAATGGGCCAAGGGCCGTGGCTACACCCATCTGCGCGTGGACGGCGAGTTCACGCCCACCGCGCCCTGGCCGCGCCTGGATCGTTTCAAGGAGCACACGCTGGAGCTGCCGGTCGGCGACCTCATCATCAGCGTGGACAAAGAGGCCGAGTTGCGCGAGCTGCTGGCCAAGGCCCTGGATTTCGGCAAGGGCGTGCTGCATCTGCTGACCCCGCTGGACGGCCTGCACGAAGCCATCGCTGCCGGCCGTTCGACCGCGGGTCTGGGCACCGTCAAGGTCTTCAGCACCAAGCGCGCCTGCCCGACCTGCGGCACGAGTTATGGTGAGCTCGATCCCCGCATGTTCAGCTACAACAGCAAGCATGGCTGGTGCAACAGCTGCGTGGGGACAGGTCTTGCCCTGACGCGCGAACAGCGCAAGGCGCTGGACGACTCGGTCGTCGACGACAAGGGCGGCCGCGAGCAGAGCTTTGCCGGCCAGGAGGTGGACATCGAAGGCCTGGCCGACCAGCCCTGTGGCGATTGCCATGGCACTCGCCTGAACCCTTCGGCGCGCGCCGTGACCTTTGAGTCGCAGGCCATCAGCACGGTGGCGTCCTGGAGCGTCAAGCAGGCGCGCGCCTGGGTCGACAGCCTGGAGCTGCTCGGTCGTGACGCCGAGATCGCCCGCGATGTGGTCAGCGAAATCCAGGGACGCCTGGAGTTCCTGGAAGAGGTGGGCCTGGGCTATCTGACCCTGGACCGCGCCGCACCCACGCTCTCGGGCGGCGAGGCGCAGCGCATCCGCCTGGCCGCACAGTTAGGCTCGAATCTGCAAGGCGTTTGCTATGTGCTGGACGAGCCCACCATCGGCCTGCATCCGCGCGACAACCAGATCCTGCTCAAGGCCCTGGGCCGGCTCAGCGATCTGGGCAACACCCTGGTGGTGGTGGAGCATGACGAAGACACGATTCGCCGCGCCGATCACATCATCGACATCGGCCCCGGCGCCGGCAAACGCGGCGGCCATGTGGTGGCCCAGGGCTCGGCGGCCGATCTGGCCTTGCAGACCGATTCGGTCACCGGCCGCTTCCTGGCGCATCCGCTGATCCACCCGTTGCAGGCACGGCGCGAGATGCTGGACGACGCCCCGCGCCTGCGCGTACTCGATGCCACCTTGCACAACTTGCAGAAAGTGAACATCGATGTGCCCCTGCACCGCCTGGTGGCGGTGACCGGTGTGTCGGGCTCGGGCAAGTCCACCCTGGCGCGTGATGTGCTGCTGGCCAATATGGCGGTGGCCGTGCCTCTGCGCAAGGCGCCGGCCCACTGGATTGGCTGCGCCGGCATCGAGGGCCACGAAAAGGTGGACCGCGTGCTGGAGGTGGACCAGACTCCCATCGGCAAGACCCCGCGCAGCTGCCCGGCCACCTACATCGGTTTCTGGGACGCGATCCGCAAGCTCTTTGCCGAGACGCTGGAGAGCAAGGCGCGTGGCTATGCGCCCAACCGCTTCAGCTTCAACACCGGCGAGGGCCGCTGCCCCGGCTGCGAAGGCCAGGGCATGCGCACCATCGAGATGAGCTTCCTGCCCGATGTGAAGGTGCTCTGTGATCAATGCCATGGCCAGCGCTTCAACCCGGAGACCTTGGGCGTCAGCTGGCGTGGCAAGAGTATTGGCGATGTGCTGGCCATGGAGGTGGACGAGGCGGTCGAGTTCTTCGCCGCCATGCCGGCCATCGGCCACCCGCTCAAGCTCTTGCAGGATGTGGGCCTGGGATATTTGACCTTGGGCCAGCCTTCACCGACGCTGTCGGGCGGCGAGGCGCAGCGCATCAAGCTGGTGTCCGAGCTGGTCAAGGTGCGCGATGAAGTGGGCCGCCGCGGCCAGAAGGCGCCGCACACGCTCTATGTGCTGGACGAACCCACCGTGGGCCTGCACATGGCCGATGTCGAGCGCCTGATCCGCGTGCTGCACCGCCTGGTGGCTGGCGGCCACTCGGTGGTGGTCATCGAGCACGATCTCGATGTGATCGCCGAAGCCGACTGGGTCATCGATCTGGGCCCGGACGGCGGCACGGCCGGCGGCGAGGTGGTGGTGGCCGGCACGCCGGAGCAGGTGGTGGCCAAGGGCTCGCACACGGGGCAGGCGCTGCGGCCGGTGTTGGGGCGCGTGGCGGCTTGAGCTGAGCGCCGAAGCGTTTCAGGACTTGGGTGCGTGCGGCGCGTGAGTGCCGCGGCGCACCCCCTCAGCTCGGTGGTTTGTCACGACTTCGTCATGCAGGCGGCCTAGCCTGCGGGCTACTTCGTGACTTATTGCAGGCTTGTGCTGCGCGGGTGCTTTGTGTCCGCCTGCGCACCCGGCCGCCCCCACCCACCATGCCGACTCCGATCCTCACCCTGCGCACCCTGTCCGCGGCCGCCTTGCTGGCAGCTGCTTCGCTGTCGGCCCAGGCCGCACCGAGCTTCGTCAACGGCCTGGCGCTCGATGGCGCGGCCCTGGATCTGTCCGGCGGCAGCAGCGTCAACAACGGCCGCCTCGGCTATTTCTCCGACATCTACTACGACAGCAAGCGCAATGAGTGGTGGGGCCTGTCGGACCGCGGCCCGGGCGGCGGCACGCTGAACTACAACACCCGCGTCCAGCGCTTCACGCTCGATGTGGACTTCAACACCGGCGCGATCAGCAACTTCAAGATCGCCGAGACGGTGGTGTTCCAGAGTGCCGGCCAAGGCCTGAACGGCTTGGCACCAAACCCCAAGAACCAGCTGGGCCTGGCTTTCGATCCGGAAGGCGTGGTCATCAACCCGCGCACCGGCACCTTCCTGGTGTCCGATGAATACGGCCCTTCGGTGCGCGAATTCAGCCGCAGCGGTGAGCTGATCCGCACCTTCAACACGCCGGCCAACCTGGTGCCGCGCAATGCCGCCACCGGCGTGGCCAACTATGCCGACGACACCGGCAACACCGCCGGCAAGCGCACCAACCGCGGTTTTGAAGGCCTGGCCATCAGCCCCGATGGCAAGTACGCCTACGCCATGCTGCAAAGCGCCATGCTGGACGAAGGCGGCGGCAATGGCTCGGTCAACCGCATCGTCAAGTTCGACACGGCCACCGGCGAAGCCGTGGCCCAGTACGCCTACCAGATGAAGCGCAGCGGCCAGGGCCAGGGCATCTCGGCCCTGGTCGCCATCAACGACCACGAGTTCTATGTGCTGGAGCGCAACAACCGCGGCGTCGGCGTCGGCGCTGAGTTCGCCACGGCCGACAAAGAGGTCTACCGCATCGACCTGAGCGGTGCCACCGATGTTTCCGGCATCAACCTCAGCACCGGCAGCTACACCAAGGTCAGCAAGTCGGGCCAGATCCTCGACCTGGACGCCAACACCCTGGCCGCCCTGGGCGGCAAGTCGCCCGAGAAGTGGGAAGGCCTGGCCATCGGCCCCAAGCTGGCCAATGGCAATTACCTGATCCTGGCCGGCACCGACAACGACTACAGCGTGACCCAGAACGCCAGCGGTGAGCAGTTCGACGTCTACTTCCGCTTCAGTGATGCCAATCCTTACGCCACGTCCATCCAATGCCCCTTGGGCACGGTGATTGGCTGCACGGGCGCGGCCAGCAGCGTGCCGCAGGATGGCAGCTACCGCCTGCTGCCGGGTGTGCTGCATGCTTACACCATCAGCGAAGCGGAACTGGGCAACTACACCGCCCCGGTGCCCGAGCCGAGCAGCTGGGCCTTGATGGCCGGCGGCCTCCTGGCCCTGGGTGGGCTGGCGCGCCGCCGCAGCCAGAAGTAAGCCGAGCCGGCCCTGGGGGCAAGGGATCGGGCGGGCGCCGGGCCCGCAAAGCAAACGGGCTCTGGATCGAAATCCAGAGCCCGTTCTTCTTGTTGTTGCGCGGGTCTTCGGCTGAAGCTCAGTTGCGACGTTCGGCCACCGTGGTGCTGCCGTTTTGACGCAGTGCCAGCTGGGTGTAGCGGCCGTTGGCGTCGGCCAGGAACTCGACGGTGTTGCCGTTGCGACTCTTGACCTCGAAGCGCGTGCCGCGCAGTCCGATCAGCTCATTGGGTGCACCGGTGCGGCCGCCGGCCGTCAGCACACCGTCCGGGCGCAGCACGATATGGATCTCGTTCGTGCCGATGGCGTAGACACCGACCAGCTTGGACAGGAAGGCCGGGTCCTTGAAGCGCTTGTCGGGCAGGCGTTTGAACAGGGCGGGCTTGACCGAAGGCTCGATCTCGATGCGCAGCCCATCGACATCGCCTTCGAAGTTGGAAACAAACTGCACCCGGGTCTCGCTGAGCTCGCTCAGCTTGTTTTGGGGGGTCTGGAAAACTTCGTAATGCCAGTGCGGCAGGGCGGCTTTCAAGCCGTTGTACTGCAGCTCCAGCCCCGTTGAGCCGCCACCCACGGTGATGATGCCGTAACCGGGATGCTCGTATTCACCGGCGTACTCGCTCAAGGCGAAGGCCGGCTGCGTGCCGGGCTTGCCGGTGTTGAGTTTCTGGGTTTCGGCCGCCTTCTCGGCCGCCAGGCCCTTCAGATAGTTGCCGTGCAGGCGGGCGCTCCAGTCCACCGGTGGCAGGCCCAGCAGCCGGTCCATGGCGGCGTAAAGGATGACGTCGCGCAAGGCGCTGTTGCCGATGTTGACCGTGGTGTAGACGCCGATATTGCGGCCCGGCACAAAGCCCAGGGCGGTGGCGGCGCCGGGCAAATTGCCGCCGTGATCGACCAGGGTGACACCGCGGTAGTTGCTGACGAACCAACCCATGCCGTACTGCGGGCTGCTGCGTTCGGGCCAGAGGCGCGGGTCGGGCAGGGCCATCTGGCCCGTGGTCATGGCGCGCAGGTCGCTGGACTGGATGAGCGTTCTGTCCTTGAACTTGCCATCGGCCGTCAGCATCAGCAGGTACTGGCTCATGTCCCGGGCGTTGGAGTTCAGCGAGCCGGTCGGTCCCATGGCATCGATGGGCACATAGGGCTTGGGTTGTGCGACCTGGGCGTTATCGAGCGCGTAGCCGGTGCCATGGTCGGGTGCCTTGAGAAGGTCGGCAATGGCGAAGTTGGTGGACTTCATGCCCAGCGGGCTCAGGACCTGCTCACGAACCAGGCTTTCCCAACTGCTGCCCGCGACCTTGCCGCCGACATAGCCCGCGGTCATGTACATCAGGTTGTTGTATTGGAAGCGCGCGCGCGGCTCGGCACTCAGCTCGAAATGGCGCACGCGTTTGATCAGTTCCTCACGGCTCAGCGTGCTGTTGAACCAGACCCAGTCGTGGCGCGGCAGGCCGGTGCGGTGGCTGACCATATCGCGCAGGGTGACGGTCTGGGTCGCGTAGTCGCTGTGCAGGCGGAAGTCCGGCAGGTACTCCCGCACCGGCTCGTCCCACTTGAGCTTGCCGTCGCGCACCAGGGTGGCCAGGGCGGCCACGGTGAAGCTCTTGGTCGTGCTGGCAATCGGCTGCACGGTGTTCTCGGTCATGGGCAGTTGCTTGGCCACATCACGCAGGCCATAGCCGCGCGAGAGGATGACCTGGCCATCCTTGACGATGGCGATGGAGGCGCCCGGCACCTTCCACAGTGCGAGCTGTTGGGCCATGAAGGCGTCCCAGTCGGCAAACTCAGGCGGGAGTGTGGGCGCGCCTTGCGCATGGGCACTCAGACTGGCGAGCAGGGCCGTGCTCAGAATCAGGGATTTCATCCGTGGGGACCTTTCGTATCCAAAGCGAACAGGAAGCGGGCGCTCAGAAGACTGGCGCCCGAGGGGACTGCAATCCGTGCCGCCGAAGCGAGGCTCAGCTGGTTTCGGTGAAGGGAGAGCATGACATGGTTCATCGCTGCTCGGAGCTTGCGCGGACACAGGGCTCACTGTGCCGAGCGGGTTTCAACCTGGCGATCCGTGTGCGACAGAACGCACCGTTGCGGGTTCGAGCTGCAGTTCCTTCGGTGATTCGAGGCGCTCATTGCGTCGCTTTCGAGCCAAGCCCTTGTGACCGGAGCCGCGCGAGCTCAGCGATGAGCCGGTCAGCTCCATCTTCCAACTTCAGTTCAGGTGGACCTTGGACGCATCTGCAGATCCGAGTGACAACCTGCTGCACAGACCACCCTGTCCGCCAGGCACCACAGGCTAGGGATTGAAAGTGCGTGCTTGTTGGGTGTTAGACCTTGCAGGCATCGGGGTATTTCTTGTGGTCGAAGAGGGTAAGTTGTCGTGTGTTGACAACGGCGATTTGGGCCGAAACGGCGGTTCGCCAAGGCCAGGGTCTCGTGAAAGCAAGGCAGAAGGATTTCAACGCATCTGCTGAGGCCCTCGTCAGCAAATCAATGGTATTTCTACCAAGAAGGCCGAAAGGCACGCTCGATAAGACTCGCGCGCTGCGGTACTCAATTTTCAACCCCTATTTGCGCCCTCAGCGGCGCGTCTGGAGTGAGTTCATGTTCAAACAGAGAGTCATCAGCAAGGCGGTCTTGATCGCCTTGGGTTCGGCGGCAGTCGCACCTGCGTTCGCCCAGGAGAAGCTCGAGCGCATCGAGATCACGGGCAGCCGGATCAAGAAAGTTGACCTGACAGCGCCCAGCCCGATTCTGACCATCACCTCGGCGGAACTGCGGGCCAATCAAGACATCACGCTGGACACCATCCTGAATGCGCTGCCGCAGATCAATCCGGCCGGAACCACGACCTCGAACAACCCCGGCAACGGCGGCCAGTCCAATATCGATTTGCGCGGTCTGGGCGCCAACCGCAACCTGGTCCTGATCGATGGCCGCCGCCCCATGGTGTCGCAGTCGAACCAGACGGTGGACATGAACACCATCCCGGTGGCGCTGATCGACAGCATCGAAGTGATCACCGGCGGTGCCGGCGCCGTTTACGGTGTGGATGCCATCGGCGGCGTGGTCAACATCAAGCTGAAGCGGAACTTCCAAGGGCTCGAGATTCGTGGTGGCCTGTCCAATGCCGCCAAGGAACGCGATGCTGAAGAGAAAAACGTCAGCCTGACGCTGGGTGGCAATTTCGCTGACAACCGCGGCAATGCGGTGATCGCGATGGAGTACTCCAAGCGTGAAGGCCTGATCAAGGGCCAGCGCCCCTTTGCTGCCGTCGCCACGGCGACCACCGGTGCCTGGCCCGAAGGCGCCTACCGCCCCGGCACGAACACGCCGAGCCAAGCAGCCATCGACGCGTTGTACGCGGGCTATGCGCAGACGCCTGCCGGCACCATCCCGCGGGGGTCCGCGCATTCGTTCAATACGGACGGCACCCTGTTTTATCCCGGTGTCTTCAACAACAAGACCCTGGACGTCATCAACTGGCGCTATCCGGTGGACTCGGGCGTGAACACGCGTCTGTTCCCCGATCTGTACTCGTACAACTTCGACGCGGTCAACATCCTGACCTTGCCCATGGAGCGACGCTCTCTCATGAGCAAGCTGAGCTTCAAGGTCACTGACAAGACCGAGGTGTTCTCCAACTTCGGCTACACCCGTTATGAGTCGCGTACCGCTCTGGCGCCCACGCCGGTTCCCACGATTGACGTGCTGAACCCGGCCAACGCCAAGTCCAACCAAGGCGCGAGCTCGCTGGTCGAAGTCGGCAAGTCGACGGGCAACCTGCTGCCCGTGCCTGTGACCAACCCCTTCATTCCCAAGGATCTCAAGACCCTGTTGGATTCCCGAACGGGCGACAACCCCAACCTCGTCGGTTCCGGCGCCACCGAGCCCTTCCTGATGAACTGGCGAACCGTGGCTCTGGGGCTGCGTGAGAGCCGCCTGACCAACGAAGTCACCCAGGTCGTGGCCGGCGCCAAGGGCGAGCTTTGGTCCGATGCCTGGACCTGGGAGGCCTATCTGTCGGAAGGCCGCACCAAGATCATCAATGATGTGCGCGGCAATGTAGACACCAACAAGCTGATCAACGCCCTGGGTGCGGCCGACGGTGGCAAGTCTCTGTGCGAAGGCGGTGTCAACCCCTTCGGTCGTCAGCCCCTGTCGGCTGCCTGCCAAACCTATCTGGCAGCCCCGGGCGGCCAGCAAACGACCTTTGATCAGAGCATTGGCCAGGCCTTTGTGTCGGGTGAGTTGGGCGAGCTGCCGGCCGGCCCGGTGTCCGTGGTCGGCGGTGTGGAATTCCGCAACTTCAAGTACAGCTTTGATCCAGGTGCAGGCGGTGGACCGATCTCGGGTTTCAATGCCCAGAGCCCGGCTTCCGGCAAGAACTCCTTCAAGGACGTGTTCGCCGAAGTGCAGATCCCGCTGCTGAGCCGCGCGGCCTGGGCCCGCTCGCTGGACTTGTCGGTGGCGGCACGTCAGTCGACCTCCAAAGCCTCTGATCTGATCAAGGACAAGAGCACCGACAGCCGCAGCAGCAATGCCTTCTCGGCGAACCTGACCTGGGTGCCCACCACGGATCTGCGCGCTCGCTTCTCGATTCAGAAGGCGGTGCGGGCGCCCAATTTTGGCGAGCTGTTCGACGGCAGCGGCAGTGCGCCGCAGATCTTTGACCCCTGCTCCGCAGGCTCCGTGGGCCGTACCACGGGTGCTGATGCCGCCAAGCTGAGTGCGCTGTGCCAGGCCACGGGTGTCGGCGCGACCGTGCTGCCGACATTTGCTCAGGCTCCCGGCAGCCAGCTGTCCGTGAACACCACAGGCAATATCGACCTCAAGCCTGAGAAGGGCAACAGCCTGACTCTGGGCCTGGTGTTCGCGCCCACCTCAGGTCCGCTGCAAGGATTCAGCGGCTCGGTCGACTACTACAGCTTCGATGTCAAGGATGCCATCCTCACCCCGGATGCCAACCAGCTGATCGCCAGCTGCTACAACTACGACGGCAGCAATGCGGCCTACAGCAAGGACCACGCCGCCTGCAAGGGCATCGTGCGCGGTGGCGGTGCCGACATCACGCGCATGACCAACGGCTACGTGGCCGACGGTTTGTTCGCGGGCGGCAACGGCGGTCGACTGAAGACCAGCGGTCTGGACTTCTCGGCGGCTTGGGGTACCAAGCTTGGCCCGGGCCGTCTGGATCTGGGCGCCAACTTCAACGTGCTACTGAAGTACCAGTCCAAGACGGCTGCCTACCTCGACAGCCAGGACTTTGAAGGCACTGTGGCCTACTTCGGCGCCGGGCTGGGTCAGACCTTCCCCAAGACCCGCGGCATCTTCAATGCCCGCTACAAGTGGAGCGGCTTCTCGGTGGATGGCCGTGTGCGCTACATCGGCGCCATGGACAACCGCATGGCCAAGAACTTCCCGGGCGAAGCCTTCGGTGGCGTGCCATCGGTCGCTTATCTGGACCTGGGCGCCGGTTGGGAGTTCCGCAAGGACATGAGCATTCGCGTGGGCCTGAACAATGCCATGAACAAGCAACCGCCGGTGTACTCGCCCAATGTGCAATCGGGCACCGATCCTTCCACCTATGACGTGATCGGCCGCCGCTTCTACGTGCAAGCCCAGCTGCACTTCAAGTGATGGTCCTGACGGGGGGCATGAGCCCCGTCTGACAGAACCCTGTGCATGTCACAGGGTTTTTTTTGCCTGTTTCATGTGGCTGCCCCTGGCTTGGAGGCCCTGAGCCTCGCCGCTGCGCGCGGGTTCAGGTGTTCAGCAATGCCAATGGACATGGCAATGGGGCGGCTGTCTCGCCGGCCCGGGCCTGCGCTCAGTGCAGATCGCGCCGCTTCTTCGGATCGAACTGCTTGGGTCGGTAGACATTGCCTTCGCGGTCCACGTCTTCTCGCGCCTTGGCGCGGCGGATCAGCTCGGCCGCTTCGGCGGCGGCCTGCTTGCGGAGCTGGCGGTGGCTGCGCCAGTGGCGCAGCTTGGAGGCCAGCTCGCGCAGGCGCAGCCAGCTGCGGCGCAGCGCTGCGTCCACTTGGCGCTGGCGCGCGGCGGGCAGGGCCATGCGCAGGGCCAGCAAGAGGCAGGTCAGCAGACCGAGGGCGGCAAAGACGTTGGCGATCATGATGCCCCGAGTTTCGCGCAAGTGCCGCAACGCGAACATCTGATTTGCAGGAGTTTCTAGAATGCGCGCTGCCCTGAACCGGGGCGTGTGCGGAGACTGGATTGTTCAAGAATCAACCTTCAAGACTGGCAGGCACGAGCTGCCTGCTGGCGGCCCTGCTCAGCGCAGCGAGCTTTTCCTTCACGGCCTCGGCGGCCAGTTCCGGCGCGGCCACGCCCGCGCCCCTGAGCTCGACCTTGAGCCTGGAGCAGGTGTTCCGCGCCGAGCCCTACCGGGGCGAGAACGCTCGCGAGCCCAAGTTCAGCCGCAGCGGCCGCTATCTGGCCTATCTCTGGAACCCGTTTGGCGAGCCGGGCACCGATCTCTATGTGCACGACAGCAAGACCGGCAAGAGCCTGCGCCTGACTTCGCCGGCCATCATGGCTGCCTTTGACGCGCCCGAGGATCTGCAGCGTTTTGACAAGAAGCTGCAGCAAAAGCGCAGCGAGACCGCCGAGCGCCAGGCCCGCGAGGTGGCCCAAGCCGCCTATCTGCGTGGCGAGAACGTGGACCTGGGCCAGTGGGAAGCCGCCCAGCTGGAGCTGGTGAAGAAGGAATTCGCCGCCAAGAAGGCCAAGGAAGAGGCCCAGAAGGCCGCCGACAAGGCCGAGGCCGAGGCTGAGAAAAAGGCCGCGGCTGCGCTGGAAGCCAAGCGCAGCGGCAAGCCGGTCCCGGCAGAGGCTGCGGCATCGGCGGCATCGGCACCCAGCGCCATAGCCAAGGCCGAGACCAAGCCCGACGCCAAGCTTGAAAAGGACAAGGAACTCTGGGAATGGCGCGACGAGCTGAAGAAAAAACAGCTGCGCGACAAGCTCAAGCCCAGCGACCTCTACCCCGGCGTGACGCAGATCGTCTGGGCCAACAAGGCCGATGAGCTGATCCTGCAGTACCGCGGCGCCTTGTTCCGCTGGGTGGCGGGCGACAGCAAGCTGCAGCCCCTGCTGGACCTGCAGCGCAATCTGCGCATGGTGGCCTACACCGCCGATGATGCCGGTTATGTCTTCATGGACGACAAGCGCGTGCTGCGCGCCCGCTTCAGCCAGGGTGGCGTGCAGGTGCTCAACCGCGAGCTGATTCACCCCGATGACGCAGACAAAAAGTACGCCATCGAATCGACCACGCTGAGCGAAGACAGCCGCTGGATGGCCTTGATCGGCCGCGCGCCCAGCAAGCCGGCCGGCGATGACGGCAAGCCCGTGCCCGAGCCCACCGGCCGTCAGGTCGAGATCATGGGCTACAACGAGCGCTTCGCCAAAGCCAAGAAGGTGGACCGCGAAGTCTCCGACGACAAACGTGTCAACAAGCCGCTGGCGCTGTACATCCGCAAGGTGCCTGCCGCCGGTGAAGCGCCGGCCAAGCAATCGGCGCCCGTGTTTACCCATGCCGGTGGCGATGTCTGGTTCGAGATGAGCCCCATCGCCTGGGCGCGTGATGGCAGCCGCTATGCTTTCAGCACCTGGGAGCGCGAGAAAGAGCTGCTGCGTGTCTATGTGGGCAGCGCCGATGAGAGCGCCAAGCCCGAGATGGTGCTGGAGCGCCGTGGCGATGTTGGCCACGAGGTGGTCAACGTGGTGCGCCCGCGTTTCACGCCCGATGGCAAGCAGCTGGTGCTGGTGCTGGATGAGGCCGGCTTCCGTCAGCCCTATGCCTGGGATCTGAGCAGCCGCAAGCTGCGCCGCTTGGTTCAGGGCGAGTTCGAGGCCCATCAGGTGCTGGGCTTCACGCCCGACAGCAAGAGCATGTTCGTGGCGGCCAACAAGGACGATCTGGCCAGCATGAACCTGTTCCGCGTCAGCATGGCTGATGGCAGCATGCAGGCCCTGGGCGTGCCGGGCGAGTACCACCGCAATGCCGTGGTTTCACACGACGGCCAGTGGCTGGCGGCCAATGCCGGCAACTGGGTGTCGCGCCCTGAGCTCAAGCTGATCGAGACCGGCGCCAAGCCCACGCTCAAGACCCTGACCGACAGCCACGACAAGGCTTGGGCCCAGGTCGATGTGCTGCGCCCCGAGCGCTTCAGCTTCAAGAACCGCCATGGCGACAGCATCCCGGCCTATGTCTTCAAGCCGCAGGGCTGGAAGGCCAGCGACAAGCGCCCGGCTGTGGTCTACATCTACGGCGGCCCGCTGAACGACCGCCACTCGGTCGAGAGCGACAGCTTCCAGCCCAGCGCCTACGTTTTCGCCATGTACATGGCGGCCAAGCATGGCTATGTGATGGTGACCATCGACTCGCGCGGCCACAGCAACTACGGCCGCCGCTTCTCGGACGCCAACTGGGAGAACCCCGGTCTGCCGCAGACCGAGGACCTGGAAGACCTGCATGCGCTGATGAGCAAAGACTTCGGCATCGATCCCGCGCGCGTGGGCCTGAATGGCTGGAGCTTCGGTGGTTTCCAGACCCAGTACACGATGTTCAGCAAGCCCGATCTGTTCGCCGCCGGCATCGCCGGCGCCGGCCCGACCGAATGGGAAAACTACAACAGCTGGTACAGCGGCCGCACCATCGGCAAGACCGATCGCAGCAAGCCCAATCTGCGCAAGTTCTCGCTGATCCCCATGGCCAAGGGCCTGCGCAAGCCCTTGCTGCTGGTGCACGGCATGATGGACCCGAACGTGCTCTACCAGGACACGGTCAATGTCTACCGCGCCCTGCTCGAGTCCGGCAAGGAAGGCCTGGTCGACCTCTTCCTCGACCCCGAGGGCGAGCACGGCATGGGCGGCGCCGTCAAGACCGTGGGCTGGCACCGCAAGTACGAAGCCTTCTGGCTGCAGCATCTGGGCCGCGTCACGCCGTGAGCCTGCGAGGGGCTGAGCGGCAACAAGGCCTGACCCCGGGCCTTGTCTGACGCAAAGCCTCGGGATGAAAAAAGGGCCTGCCGATTCGGCAGGCCCTTTTTTTCATGGGGTGTGTCGAGTGCCTCTTTCAGGCCAGCGCCAGATCCAGGCTGCGCGCGGCTTGCCAGCGGTGCAGCTTGCCGTAGATGGCGCTGAGGCGGCGGCCGACGTCCTCGCTGGCCAGGCGCCAGAGCTGGGCGATCTCGGCCGGCAGGCGGCCGAGGGCGATCAGGCTGAGCAGGTGCTGGTCGGCTCGGGTCAGCTCGTTGAACACCTGGTCGGGCTCGCAATCCAGGCCCGCGGCTGGGGTCAGGTCTTGCGCGGCGGACAGGGCCTGTGCGCGTTCCAGGCTGATGCGGCTCAGGCCCATGCTCTGCAGGGTCTGGCGCGCCAGCTCGGGTGACATCAGGGCCTGGCCGTCTTGCAGCTGGCTCAGGGCCTGAGGCAGGCTGCTGCCGCGTTCGCACTCGACCATATAGCCATGGGCGCCATCGGCCAGGGTGTCGAACAGCATGGTGTCGTGGGCGCAGGAGCTGAGCAGCAGCACCTTGGGCGCCTCGGGCAGGCGGCGCAGTTGCTGCAGCAGGCGGCGCACATGGCCGTCGGCCAGGCGCAGATCGCAGGCCAGAAACTGGGCGCCGCTGGCGCGCAGGGCGGGCAGGCAATCGGTGGCGCGCTCGCTGCTGCCGGCGATCTGCCAGCGGCCGTCTTCGGCCAGGGCTGTGCGCGAAGACTCGAGGGATTTGGACGCGCGGCGCAGCAGGAAAACGGAGGACATGGGGATCATGGAATGCAAGCGCTGCATTGTGCAGCCCTGCCCTGGTGCAACAACCCCGCGATCCGGGGTGTTGAAAGCGGGCCGGTGGCGCATCGCACGCAAGGCCGGCATTCGCGGATGCGCATGCCGCACAATCGGCCGCCTTCACTGACGGGTTTGACCGTGACCGACACCTCGCTGCCTGTGCTCTACACCTTCCGGCGCTGCCCCTATGCCATGCGGGCGCGCTTGGCCCTGCGGCAGGCGGGCGTGGCGGTGCAGGGCCGCGAGATCCAGCTGCGCGCCAAGCCGGCAGCCTTGTTGCAGGCATCGCCCAAGGGCACGGTGCCGGTGCTGGTGCTGCCCGATGGCCGAGTGCTGGAGCAGAGCCTGGACATCATGCGCTGGGCCTTGGCGCAGAACGACCCGGCGGGCTGGCTCGGCGCGGCGCCGCTGGCCGAGCAACTGGCCTGGATCGAGCGCAACGACGGGCCTTTCAAGTGCTTGCTCGACCGTTACAAGTACCCGCAGCGGCAGCAGCCACCCGATGTGCCCGAGGCCATGTTCGCAGCCGCACTGGCGCTGCAACTGCAGCCCATGGAAGCGGCGCTGCAGCACCACGCCTTCTTGTGTGGGCCACGCTGCGGCCTGGCCGATATGGCTTTGCTGCCCTTTGTGCGCCAGTTCGCAGCGGTGGATCCTGAGGCCTTTGCGGCAGCGCCGGTGCCGGCGTTGCAGGCCTGGCTGCAGCGCTTGCTGGCCACGGCGCTGTTCGAGGCGGTGATGGAGAAGCTGCCCGTCTGGGACGAGAGCCCGATTGCGGGCTGAATCGATCCTGCTTCGACCCCGGCCCCCCGATCCCTGCCTTTCGTCCCGGCCGGCAGGCCTGCTGCACAATCAAGCAGGGGTCCGGAGCTGAAGCTGGCTCAGCCGAGCCGCGTGCCGGGCCATCCTTCATTCATCTGGGAGCCTGAATGGCAGTGAAAAAGGTGTTTTCGGGCCTTTGGTGGGCCGTGGGCAAGTTCTGGTGGGTGCTGGACGCCAGCCGGCGAGCCCTGCTCAACCTCTTGCTCTTGCTGATCTTGGTCCTGATCGTGGTGAGCCTCGTCTCACGAGGCCCGGCACCTCTCGCGGACAAGACGACCCTGGTGCTGAACCTGCAAGGCCCGCTGGTCGAGCAGTTCTCGGGCTCGGCCCGCGACCAGGCCATGGCCCAGCTGCAGGGCAACCACCAGCGCCAGACCCGGCTGCGTGATGTGCTGAGCACGCTGGACGCGGCCGCGCAAGACCCGCAGATCGGCAGCGTGCTGCTGAGCCTGGATGAGTTCTCGGGCGGTGGCTTGGCCGGCTTGAGCGAGGTGGCTGCCGCGCTGGATCGCTTCAAGGCCAAGGGCAAGCCGGTGCTGGCCTATGGCGACGGCTACAGCCAGCGCGGCTACTTCCTGGCGGCGCGAGCCAGCGAGGTCTATCTGCATCCCTTGGGTGCCGTTCAGCTGGAGGGTTATGGCCGATACCGCGCGTACTACAAGGATGCCCTGGACCGCTTGGGCGTGAGCGCCAATGTGTTGCGTGTCGGCGCCTTCAAGAACGCGGCCGAGCCCTACTTTTCCAACAGTCCGTCCAAGGAAGCGTTGCAGGCCGAGGCTTATCTTTACGATGACTTGTGGGCGCGCTACACCGCGGCTGTTGAGACCGCACGCAAGCTGCCCAAGGGCAGCCTCGGCAAGAGCATCGACTCCCTGCCTGAAGCGCTGACCGCGCTCAAGGGCGACTCCGCGCAACTGGCCTTGCAAGCCAAGCTGGTGGATGGCCTCAAGACCCGCGACGAGATGCGCGAGCTGCTGATGGCGCGTGGCGCCAAAGACGACAAGGGCAAGAGCTTCCGCCAGGTTTCCATGGCCGAGTACCAGGCTTACATCAAGCCCAAACCCATGTTGGGTGATCGCGTCGGCGTGGTGGTGGCCGAGGGAGAGATCGTCGATGGAGATGCCGCTGCAGGCCGCATCGGCGGGGATTCCACCGCCCGCCTGATTCGCCAGGCGCGCGAGGACGACAAGGTCAAGGCCGTGGTGCTGCGCGTCAATTCGCCCGGCGGCAGTGCGTTCGCCTCCGAGGTCATCCGCCGCGAGCTGGAGCTGACGAAGAAGGCCGGCAAGCCGGTCGTCATTTCCATGGGCGATGTGGCGGCCTCGGGAGGGTATTGGGTGTCCATGTCCTCGGACGAGGTGATCGCCGACCCGGCCACCATCACCGGCTCGATAGGCGTGTACGGCATGCTGCCCACGGGCGACAAGCTGCTGGACAAGCTCTCGGTGCACACCGGTGGCTACACGACGAACTGGCTGGCGGGCGGCTTCGATCCGCGCCGGCCGCTGGACCCGCGCCTGGCCACCACGGTGCAACAAGGCATCAACCACATCTACGATGAGTTCACCAGCAAGACCGCGGCGGCGCGCAAGAAGAGCGTGGCCGAGATCCATGCCGTGGCCCAGGGCCGGGTCTGGACCGGCGCGCAGGCCAAGGAGCGCGGCCTGATCGATCGCCTGGGCCGCTTCGACGACGCCGTGCGCGCCGCCGCCAAGCTGGCCAAGATCGAGGGCACGCCGCCGCTGAGCTATGTCGAGCGCGAGATGGGCCGCGTCGAGCGCCTGCTGTCCAGCCTGGATCAGATCGTCGCGCCCTCGATCGCCGCGGCCGTGCGTGCCGAGCTGGGTCTGGGCGAGGCGGCGAGCTTGCTGCCCAAGGCAGCGCAAGAGATGCAGCGCGATCTGGCCTTTGTCAGCGCACGCGCGCAGGGCGGCCGGCCTTTCAGCACCTTCGCTCATTGCCTGTGCACGCCACCGTGATCGGGGCGGCGCCGTCCGGCGCTTGCTCCTTATAATTGCAACTCAGCGCCGATTTGTTCCGAATTGCGGGCGCTCAAAAAATGCCGCTAAAGAGGGACTCCGCACCGCCGGCGTCCGCTTTCCCCCAGCGGCGCCGGTTTTGTTTTTTCAGGAGTCCCCCATGCCCCATGCAGGACAGCTCGGCCATGTCACCCCCCAGCGCATGGCCTTTGCTCAGCCCTTGCGCCTGCGCAGCGGCGCCGAGCTGCGCGACTACGAAATGGTCTACGAGACCTACGGCACGCTCAATGCCGAGTGCAACAACGCCGTGCTGGTCTGCCATGCCCTGAACGCCAGCCACCATGTGGCCGGCACCTACGAAGGCCAGGACAAGAGCGAAGGCTGGTGGGACAACCTGATCGGCCCCGGCAAGCCCCTGGACACCGACAAGTTCTTCGTCATCGGCATCAACAACCTCGGCTCCTGCTTCGGCTCCACCGGCCCCATGCACATCAACCCGGCCACGGGCAAGGTCTACGGCGCCGATTTCCCGGTGGTGACGGTGCAGGACTGGGTGGATGCTCAGGCGCGCGTGCTCGATGCGCTGGGCGTGCAGCAGCTGGCGGCCGTGTTGGGCGGCTCGCTGGGCGGCATGCAGGCGCTGGACTGGTCACTGCGCTACCCCGAGCGCATGCGCCATTGCATCGCGATTGCCACGGCACCGGCTCTGTCGGCACAGAACATCGCCTTCAACGAGGTGGCGCGCCGCGCCATCATCACCGACCCCGATTTCCACGGCGGCCATTTCTACGCGCACGGCGTGGTGCCCAAGCGCGGCCTGCGTGTGGCGCGCATGATCGGCCACATCACCTACCTGTCCGACGATGCGATGGAGCAGAAGTTCGGCCGCGAGTTGCGCGCCTCCGAGCTGGGCTACAGCACGCAGGACATCGAGTTCCAGATCGAGAGCTATCTGCGCCACCAGGGCGACAAGTTCAGCGACTACTTCGATGCCAACACCTACCTGCTGATCACGCGTGCGCTCGACTACTTCGACCCGGCGCGAGAGCATGGCGGCAATCTCAGCCGCGCCTTCGCCAGCGCCCGCTGCAAATACCTGCTGGCCAGCTTTACCACCGACTGGCGCTTTTCGCCGGCGCGCTCGCGCGAGATCGTCAAGGCCTTGCTCGACAACAAGCGCGATGTCTCCTATGCCGAGATCGACGCGCCCCATGGCCACGACGCCTTTCTGCTCGAGGACCCGCGCTACCACGGTGTCTTGCGCGCCTACTTCCAACGCATCGCCGGAGAACAACAGCCATGAGCGCCATCCTGCAACACATTGCCGCCCTGGTGCCCGCTGGCTCGCGCGTGCTCGACCTGGGCTGCGGCACCGGCGAGTTGCTCGACCACCTGATCCGCCACAAAGGCTGCAGCGGCTACGGCGTCGAGCTCGACGACGCCAATCTGCTGGCCTGCGCCCAGCGCGGCGTGAATGTCATCCAGCTCAATCTGGAAGAGGGCCTGTCCATCTTCGAGGACCAGAGCTTTGACGTGGTGCTGCAACTTGAAACCTTGCAGCATCTGCGCAATACCGAAGCCATGCTGCGCGAGACCGCGCGTGTCGGCCGCATCGGCATCGTCAGCTTCCCCAACTTCGCCCACTGGGCCAACCGCGCCCAGGTGCTGATGGGCCGCATGCCGGTGACCCGTGTGCTGCCCTACGAGTGGTACGACACGCCCAATATCCGCGTCGGCACCTATGCCGACTTTGAGGTGCTGGCGCGCAAGAACCGCCTGCGCGTGCTGGACAGCTTCGGCATCCAGAACGGCCAGACGGTGCGCAGCTTCCCCAATCTGATGGCCAGCATGGCGGTGTTCAAGTTCGATCGGGGTTGAAGAGGGGACATTGCGAGCCGCGAAGGGTGGGCGCTGTGCGCCCAAGGCAGAGCTGACTCCCGATTTACGAATCGCGATTCACGCTTCACCATTCACGGCTCCAACTCTTCCCCATGAAAGGCTCACCATGATTGGCTACACGACCCTCGGCACGAATGACCTGCCCCGCGCCACAGCCTTTTACGACCAGCTGTTCGCGGTCATCGGCATCCAGAGGCTGATGACCTTCGACCGCGGCTACGCCTGGGGGCGCAGCATGGACCAGCCGGGTTTTGGCCTGCTCACCCCATTTGATGGCCAGCCCGCCACCGTCGGCAACGGCGTGATGATCGCCCTGGCCGTGGACAGCGAAGCGAAGGTGATCGCCCTGCATGCCAAGGCGCTGGAGCTGGGCGGCCAGGACGAAGGCGCACCAGGCCCGCGCGGCGGCGGCTTCTACGCTGGCTACTTCCGTGATCTCGATGGCAACAAGCTCAATGCCTTTTGCATGAAACCTGAGTAAAGAGCTGGGCTTGCGGCTCCGGCTCGAAGAACCTCAGCCCTCCACCCGCCCCAGCCTCACCATGGTGTTGCCCGGCAGCCCGTGCTTGAGGCTGGGCATCACCAGCACCGTGTTGGCATAACGGGTTTTGAACACGGTGTCGCCGTCGCGGGCGAAGGCGGTGCCGGCCTCGGGGATGACATCGAGGCCGCGTACCGGGCCCGGCAGGGTGAAGTGAAAGTCGCGGCTGATGGCGGTGATGGCCTCGTCCACCCGGATGGTGCGCTGGCGCTCGGGCAGAGGCAGGCGCAGGCGCGGCTCAGCCCAGTCGGCGCTGACCATGCCGGTCATGCGCAGAAAGCGCACCAGGCCATCAATGGCCACCTCGGCCGAGCGCTGCTCCCAGTGCTGGCCGCATTCGATCAGCAAGGCCTTCTTCGGGCTGGCCGGGTCGCCGAAACCGCCGCGGTCGCGCATGCGCAGGCCCGAGGGGTGGCCGGTGTCGATCAGCAGCTCGCCGGGCATGCCCAGCTCGCGCGCGAAGGCGGCGCCCTTGTCGAGCAGGCCGCAGACCATCAGCGGCCGGCAGGCGTCCTGCATGGAGTGGATGTCGAACAGGTAGTCGGCGCTGTCGACAAAGGGCCGCAGGGCGCGGGCGCGGCGCAGTTCCAGCGTGTCACGTGGGCCGAAGAGCTGCTCATCGCTCCAGACGCGGTTCAGGTCTTCGTCCACGCAGCGTGCGGCATGCGGGTCGGCCGGGTTGAAGCGGGCGTAGGCCTCGACATTGCCGAAGCTCAGGATCAGCCGCCCCTGCAGCGGCTGCAGCGTGCGGCCCATGCCTTGCTGGAACAGCCAATCGAGCGCGATGGCGCCGCAGAGCTCGTTGCCATGGGTCAGGGCTTGCACCATGACTGTGGGGCCGGGGCGGCCGGAGTCCAGCACATGGACGTAGTCGACGCCGCTGGCGCCGCTGCCGTGCCGGTAGGGGCGGATGTCGGGCGGGCTCAGCTCGACCGGGGTGTCGCTGGCCGGGGCTGCGGGAGGGGGGGCTGCGGTGGGTGCGCTCATTCCGTGCTTGTCCATGCTCATTCCTTGCGGTGCAAGGTGCCTTCTTCGGTGCGCTCGTCGGCCTGGAACAGGCCTTCCCAGCGGTCGCCCGTGGGCCAGTGGAAAACGCCCTGGCCATGCTTGACACCGCCGACCCAGGCGCCGACGTAGCGCTCGCCGCTCTTCCAGAAATAGCTGCCCTGGCCCTGCGGCTTGCCGAGGTGGAACTCGCCTTCGTAGCGGTCGCCCGAGGCCAGCTCCATGCGCCCCTGGCCATGGGGCTGACCGGCCTGGATGCTGCCCTCGTAGCGGTTGCCATTGGCATAGCGCAGCACGCCGCGGCCCTGCGGTTCGGCGCGCACATAGTCGCCCTCGTACTGCTGGCCATTGGCCCAGCGGTACAGGCCCTTGCCGTGTGGCAGGCCCTGGCTAATCTGGCCTTTGTAGACATCGCCGCTGGCAAAGCTCAGCTGGCCCACGCCCTCGGGGCTGCCGTCGACCACGCTGCCCTCGTACTGATTGCCGTTGGCAAAGCTGAGCTTGCCCTGGCCGGTGGCCTTGTCGGCCACCCAGTCGCCGAGATAGCGCTGGCCATTGGCCCAGATGAATTCACCTTTGCCCTGGCGCACGCTGCGCACCAGGCTGCCGATGTAGACGTCTCCGTTGGACCATTCGACCCGGCCGTTGCCGCTGACGACCTGGCCCTCTTCGCGCACGAACTGTCCTTTGTAGCGGGTGTCACCGGCGCGGATGTCCATCTCCTGCGGCGCCGGCTTGGCCGCCTCCAGTGCATTGCGGCCGGGCGCAGCCTCGGTACTCGGGCTGCTGACGGCGTTTTTCACCGCACCGAGGGCGCCGCTGATGACGGCGCCCAGGCCGCCTGTGCTGGCCTCGCTGCTGGCGGCCGCCGTCGTTGCGGCTGTCGTGGTGGCTGCTGTACCTGCGGCGCCTGCAGCACCCGCCACCTTGTTCGCACCCTGGGCGGGTGTGGCCGGGGCGGCCGCAACGGTGCTGGGCCGCGGCGCGGGCGGCTTGGGCAGCACGGACTGGAAACTGTCCGGCAGGGCCACGGCCGTCCAGGGCGTGCCGCGTTCGCGTGCCAGGGTCTGGATGAAGGCATTGGCGTTGTCCAGGGCCGCGTCCTTGCAAAGGGTGGTGGCGCGGCGCCAGGCGGTCTCGGCGATCAGGGACTGAGCCTGGCGCTCGGTCACCGGCAAGCCGGGCGCTGCGGTGCGGAACTTCTGCGTGAACTCGCGCGCTTTCTCGAAGATGGGCGCGCAGTACTCGGCGTTGTGGGCGTCGATCTCGGTCTGCTCGCGGCGGCGCTGGGCAATCTGCTGCTGGCTGCCGGTGCAATGCTCGGCGGCCAGGTCCCACATGGTCTCGGCCTTGCTGTAGAGCGAGGCGGCATCGGCAAAGCGGCGTTCGCCAAAGGCCTTGGCCGCCAGTTCCTGCAGCGAGGCCGCATCGCGGTGCGAGAGCTCGCATTGCGAGCCGGCCGCCAGGCGCTCGGCCACCGCAGCGCGCTGGCGCTCGTTGTCGCTGAGGGCGCGCTGGGCGCGCTCCTGGGCCCGGCCGTTGCAGCCCAGGGCGGCCTGGGTCCATAGCGAGATAGCCTCTTCATAGGCCTTGGCCAGGTCTTCCAGCGCCTTGTTTTGGGCTTGCGCCGTGGCGGCGCGCAAATCGCTGCTCATGGCCTTGGCAGTCAGGGCCGAGCAACTGGGCGGCGGTGGCGCCGGAGGAAGGGCATCGCTTGCCGCCGAGGCAGCGCTGGCGGCTGGAGCCGCGCCGGCCGGCACGCCCACGACCGGCGCCGAAGCGGCGGCCACGGCCGGTGCTGGCGTTGGGGCTGGCGCTGGCGCAAGCGCTTGAGCCAGGCAGGTGGCGCTGCACCAGGGCAGCATGGCCAGGCCGATGAGACGACGCACATCACCGGCGCGCAAGCGCGCGAGAGCGCGAGGGGGGAAACCGAGGGGCTGCGGCAAAGGATGCGTCATTTTTTGGCGGGGCCGGAGGCCATGGGCATGTCCAGCATGGCGTCGATCAGACCGCGTGCGAAGCGGCCTTGGTTCATGTCTTCAGGGCCCGAAAAGGAAAAAGCGGCGGGCGCCGAGGCGAGCGGCATGGCGCCGATCTCAAACAGCAGTTCCTCGGGCTTGAAGCCGTTGAGGATGGCCTGCACCTCGTAGCCCAGGCCTTTGGCATCGGCCAGTTTGCTGAGCGCGTCAAGACGTTCGGCGTCGAAGGCAAAGGCATTGCTGGTGAAGCTGTTCTCGATCAGCTTCTGATGCAGGCGAAAGCCGCCCAGGGGGTTGCCGCCGAGCTTGGCCACGCGTTCGAACGCCCAGGCGTCGGCGCGATCAAAGACCGTGGCGCCCACGCGTGCCACGCCGGACAGCGAGCCTCGGTTGGCGGCCGCCGCCTGCAGGGCATTGACCACCTGCTGCCGGGTCAGTTTTTCGGCGGCATCGGTCAGCCCTTCGCGCAACTTCTGCGCCGCCAGACTCTTGCCTTGCTCGATCAGCTGTTGTTTGAGCACTTCGGTCACCACGTTCTGCGCCGCGCTCTTGGCGGCAGTCACGGCAGCTTCGGCCGCCATCGCCGCCCCCTTCAAACCCGAGGCCAGGGTGACCAGGTTGTAAAGCGTGCCGACGATCTTGCTGCCGTAGTGAAAGGTCTTCATGCGCGCGCCGCCCTCTTCGGACAGGCCCTGCGTCCACAGCACGGCCCAGAGCGCCTCGTCTTCGGTCAGCTGCACCTTGGGCACTTCCAGCGAATGCATGCTGAGCAGCCAGTGGTAATCCTGCACCTCGGGCGTGCTGGGCGGGGCAAAGCGCGTGTAGCCGCGGCAGACTTCGAACGGTGTGATCACATGCTGCTTGCCGGTGGACAGCTCCACGGAAAAGGGCTGGCCGCGGTCGCGAATCTCGGCCAGGCCGTTGAGCATCTGTTCGGTGTCCTCGGTTCTGAGGCCGGCCAGCACCACCACCTTGTCACCCAGTTGCAAGGGCGAGCCGGGCGCCACAGCCACCACGGTCAGGCGCTCGTCCACATTGAGTGCCCGCACCCAGGCCACGCGGTCGTTCTCGGCCCAGCCGTTGCTGGTGGCCAGGGCGAAGGGCAGCTCCCATTGCTTGTCGCAGTCGGGGTCCTTGAGGGCGGCGCTGCGGGCGATGGCCGGGCGCACCGCTTGCTCGCCGGCACCAAAGGCGCGGATATTGCCGAGCAAGGTCTCATTGACCGGGCGACCATCATCCACGGTGTACTTGGGCGCCGACGCGCAGGCCGTCAGCAGCAGACAGATGAGCAGAGACAGCAGATTTCTCATCGCATCAAATCCGGGTCAAGGAGTAACAAAAGTTTGCAGTGTAGGGGGCCGAGCTGGCGTCAGAATCGGGGCCGCCCTGCCCTTGAGCCATTGTTCATCGGCCTTGGGGCGCGGACGGCATGCTCGCCGAGTTTGATGACGCTTCCCAGGTAGTTTTACCGCCCCGGGCAAGCCCTGGGGTGGCCTGCGTGGGGCCCTGCCTACACTGAGCCGCATGCGAACTCTGAGAACCGATGATGGCATCCCCCTGCACTGGCGGCAGTGGAGCAAGCTGGGCCTGGAGCCAGCCCGTGGCACCGTGCTGTTGGTCCATGGTCTGGGAGAGCATGTGGGGCGCTACGAAACTCTGGCGGCCAAGCTCAACCACTGGGGTTGGCATGTGGCCGGTTATGACCAGCGCGGTCATGGAGCTTCCGGCGGCCCGCGTGGCGATGTGCCCGATGCCGAAAGGCTGCTGCAAGACCTGGGCTTGGTGATCGACGAGCTGCGCGCCGATCGGCAACTGGGCCGCGGTCCCTTGATCCTGTTGGGACACAGCATGGGTGGCCTGGTGGCGGCGAGATTCGTCGCTGGAGGCCTTGCGGCCAGCAGCGGCGGTCAGCTGCCCATGTGGTTCCGCCCGGTGGATGCCCTGGTGCTTTCTTCGCCCGCCTTGGATCCGGGCATGTCGGCTTTCCAGCGCCTGCAACTGCTGCTGGGCGAGACCCTGGTGCCGCATCTGGCCGTGGGCAATGGGCTCAAGACCCGCTGGATTTCCCGCGATGCCGCCGTCGTGCAGGCCTATGTCGACGACCCGCTGGTGCACGACCGCCTGACGCCCACCTTGGCTCGCATGATTGTCGATGCCGGTGAATTGGTGCGTCAGCACGCCGCCGATTGGGTGGTGCCCACTTTGCTGCTCTGGGCCGGCAGCGACCGTTGCGTTGCCCCCTCCGGCAGCGCCGAGTTTGCGGCCGCGGCCCCGCCCGCCATCCTGCGCGCCCAATGCTTTGGCCCGCTTTTCCACGAGATCTTCAACGAACCTGAGCGTGAACAGGTGTTCGCGGCTCTGGAGTCGTGGCTGAGCGGCCGCTTCTGAGTTGCAGACGCCCGGCGCGCGGCTGACGGCCGGGCCTCAATCCGCCGGTTTCAGGCCGCCTTCACAGGCAGGCACAGTTCGCAGCTGAAAACGCCGGTGCTGGGGTCGTACTCGGCGCCGGGCGGGTAGCGTTCAAACACGGGGCGCCCGTCAATTTGCAGGCCGCTGCCGGGCAGCCATGCGCGCAGAAGTTCGGTCCAGGCGTGGCTGAAATCAGCCAGGGTGCCGCGGAACTGGGCCACGGCATAACGTCCGCCGGGCAGGTTCTGGATGCTGGCCGGGCTGCGCGGCACAAAGTCGGCGTCGACTTCAACGCAGGCGTCGTAGCGGCATTTGTCGGCCTTTGTGACGTGCGGGTCGTCATGGCCGATGCCGTAGCAGGTTCGGCCGATCAGACCCTGCGCCTGCTGCCAGGGCAGCACGGTGTTCATCCAGAACTGGTGCACGCCGAGGCCGTAAGGGCCGATGTGACGCAAATAGGCAACCCGGCTTGCGGGCAGTTGTTGGAGACGGACTTGCATGGTGCTCTCTGAAGTGAAACAAGAAGAGCCTGCATCATCTTCAGCATGCGCTGTGTCGGCCTGATCGAGATTGCGCTCCCACTGATCCAGATTGCTCTGCAGCGCCGCGGGCGGTCGATGACGGCGCGTCTGCTGCTCTCTGGAGGATGCCAGGTCGCGCGCCCAGCGCTGCGGGCTGTCCTGGCGCCAGGCGGTGGGCGTTTGGCCGAAGCGCAGCTTGAAGGCGCGTGCAAACGCTTCGCTGGAGCCAAAGCCCACGGCCAGGGCGACTTCCAGCACCGAGCGCGGCTCGGGCTGGGCCAGCATCAGGGCGGCCACGTCGAGGCGGCGGCGGCGCAGGTAGTCGCCCAGGGTTTCGCCCATCCAGGCCGCGAACACGCGGTGGAAATGAAAGGGCGAGAAGTGCATGCGCTCGGCCAGGCTGCTCAGGTCCAGCGTGTGGTCGAGGTGTCGATCGATGTGATCGAGCAGCGCGTTCATGCGCTGGGCGTGGCGCAGCCGGTGAGCGGCGCTGGAGTCGCTGGGCATGCCGAAGCGGTGGTTCAGCCCCGGCGGGCTTTGCGCAGTTCCCAAAGCTTGAGCACGTTGTCGAGCACGGCGCGGCTCAGTTCGTCCTTGTGCTTCAGATCGGCCAGCTGGGCGCGCTGGGCCTCGCTGAGTGTGGACTCGTCGCCCCCGAGCAGGGCGATGGGCTCCAGCAGCGGGCCACTGACCGCATCCTCGAACAGCGGTGCCCAGGATTCCGGCGCCAGGTCCACCGCGGTCAGGAAGCCGATGGCCCATTCCTCGGCATCGACCAGATCACCGTCCTCGTCTTCTGCGACGCTGAAGATGGGCTCCCACAGTTCGGGCTTGGCATTGAGCTGCCATTCGATCGACTGCAGATGGCGCAGCACCAGCAGGGTCACGCGCTTGCGCTGCTTGCCGCTGACGAAAGGGTAGTTCTCGGATTTGCTGCCGGCTTCGAGGTCATCCCCGTCGCCGCCCCAGACCGTGGGCAGCCACGCGGCGCCGGGCAGATCGGCTAGGCGCTGCGGGCTCAGCAGCAGGCCGGCCAGATAGCCGTCGAGTGCTTCGATGTTCATCGCCGCCTCGACCGGCAACTTGATCAGCATGTCGTCCAGCGTGGACAGCTCCTCGTCGTTGAGGGGCAGGTGGTCGGACTGAGGCTTGTATTGGGGATATTCCATGGCGCGATTGTCGCTGCTTCGGCTGCGCTGCGGCAGCCGGCTTCAGTGCGGGCCTGGAATCAGAAGCGGCTGCGCGCCTTCTTGCTGTCGAACTCCAGCAACTGGGCTTTGAGCAGGGCCATGAGCACGCGAGCATTGGCCTCGGTCAGGGTCAGGATGGTGCTGGGCTCGATGCCTTCGACCGGGGCCTTGGGGCTCACCAGGGCGTCGACCTTGAGCAGCATCTGGCCGTGGATGTTGTTGGAGGCGGCCTTGAATTTCTGGATCTCGATGGTGTACGTCTTCATGGGGTCGAATCCTAACCGGCGGGGCGGAAGCTGGATGATGCCAGCCTCCTACCCGCTGCGCGACCCGTGCGGTCGAGGCCGGCGATCAAGCCTGGTTCTTGGCGCTGAAGACGGCGCGCAGCCGCGTCACGACCGTCAACCCGGCCAGGCACAGCGCACCGGCCGCCAGACCCACAGCACCATCGAACAACAAGGGGCCCAGCCAGGACAGGGCGCCCAGGCTCTGCGCCAGGGCTTCTCCGGCATGGTGCAGTGCGGGCAGGCCGTGGCTGAGAATGCCGCCGCCGACCAGGAACATGGCCACCGTGCCGGCCAGCGCCAGGCCTTTCATGAGCCATGGGGCGGCCGAGAGCAGCATGCGGCCCACGCTTTGCTGGAAGGCACCCGGCCGGCGGCTCAGGTAAAGGCCCGCGTCATCGATCTTGACGATGCCCGCGACGAGACCGTAGACCCCGGCCGTCATGGCCAGGGCAATGCCGCTGAGCACCAACACCTGAGTGCTGAAGCTGGTACCAGCCACGGTGCCCAGGGTGATGGCGATGATTTCGGCCGAGAGGATGAAATCGGTCCGGATCGCCCCCTTGATCTTGTCGCGCTCGAAAGCCACCAGGTCCTGGTCCGGGTTCAGGGCGGCTTCGCTCAGTGCCTGGTGCTCCGCCTCCACCTCGGCGGCGCTGTGCAGGAATTTGTGAGCGAGCTTCTCGAAGCCCTCGAAGCAGAGGTAGGCACCCCCCAGCATCAGCAGCGGCGTCTCCGCCCAGGGCGCCCAGGCGCTGATGGCCAGGGCGGCCGGCACCAGGATGGCCTTGTTCAGGAAGGATCCCTTGGCCACGGCCCAGACCACGGGCAGTTCGCGTTCGGCCGAGACGCCGGCGACTTGTTGGGCGTTCAGCGCCAGATCGTCTCCGAGCACGCCGGTGGTTTTCTTGGCTGCCACTTTGGACAGCAGGGCCACGTCGTCGAGGATGGTGGCGATGTCATCGATTAGAGCCAGGAGGCTGGAAGCGGCCATGGGTGCAAGCGTGCCTTGTGTGGGTTGGGCGCAGAAACTGCGAGGCCGCTTTGTACCGCATTTGCCGTGGCACACTGCGCCCATTTCCAGCACAGGGATTGCCCGCCATGAAAAAGACCGTCCTCGCCCTCGGCCTGCTGAGCAGCCTGATGTTTGCCTCGGCCGCCCACGCCCAAGCAGTGGCACCTGCGGCCACGGCGCCAGCGCCCACCGTGGCCAAGCTGGTTTACAACGAGCTGGCCGATGCCCGCGCCGAGTTGAACCAGGCTCTGGCTGCCGCGCAGGCCCAGCGCAAGAACGTGCTGGTGGTGTTCGGCGCCAACTGGTGCGGCGATTGCCTGGCCCTGGACCGCAAGATGAGCGCCGGCAGCCTGTCCGAGCATGTGGGCAAGCGCCTGGTGGTGCTCAAGGTCAATGTCGGTCGCTTCGATCGCAATGTCGACCTGGCGGCACAGATCGGCGTGTCGCTCAAAAAGGGCATCCCAGCCGTGGCCGTGCTGGCCAACGACGGCAGCGTGATCAAGGCCACCAACGGCGGTGAGCTGGCCGACGCCCGCAATATGGGCGACGAGGCCGTGCTCAAGGTGCTGGAAGGCCTGCACAGCAAGACCTGACCCCGGCGCCTGCCGGGCGGTGGCGCGTGAGTCCGGTGGGCTGTTTTCGAAGCCAGCTCACTGGCCTGTCACCGGCTTGGGGGTCAAGCCTTGCCTGCCACCTTGTCTTTTGCACCATGCTCACCTAAGTTGATGCATGGCACGTCCTCCCCGCATCGAGCTCGCTGGCGCTGTGTACCACCTCAGCTCACGCTGCGATGCTGGCGTGCGCGCCTTCGAGGATGACGCCGACCGCCGCAGCCTGCTGGCGCTGATCGCGCAGACCATGCAGCGTTTTGATGCCCAGGTGCTGGCCTACTGCCTGCTGCCCGATCACTTCCATCTGCTGCTGTTCACCCGCCAGGCCAATCTCTCGCGCCTGATGCGCCATCTCAACGGCGTCTACACCCAGTATCACAACCGCCGTCATGGCAGCGAAGGGCCGCTGTTCCATGGCCGCTTCAAGGGCGTGCTGGTCGATCGCGAGGCGCATCTGCTGGACGCCTGTCGCTACGTCGAACTCAACCCCCTGCGCCTGGGCCTGGTTCGCGAGCTGGCCGACTGGCCCTGGTCCAGCTACCGGGCCCATGTGGGCATGGAGCCGGCACCGGCTTGGCTCGACGCCGATGGCCTGCATGCCTATGTCCTGGGCCGCGAGCTGCGCGGTGCCCTGGACCGCCGCCGCGCGGCCGACCGCTATGCCCAACTGCTGGCCAGCGAGCCCGATCTGGCCTTGTGGCCGGGGCGCTTGCGGCAGCAGATCTTTCTTGGCGATGCAGCCTTTGTGAAGCGCATGCGGGCCGCGGTTCGTGCCGCCGATCAGGCTGAGCAGGCCCAGGCGCGCGCCAAGCCTGCGTCCCAGGGGCGGGCTGATCCAGCGGCTCGACTTCCATCCACTGCGCGCTCGAGAGCCGCCACCACGGATCGGCCGCCCTGGGCCGAGGTGCTGGCGCACAGCGGCTCGCGCGAGCAAGCGCTCTACCGCGCTCACACCGAGGCCGGTTGGAGCATGAGCGCCTTGGCGGCCGAGCTGGGCTTGTCGGTCTCGCGCGTCAGCCGTTTGATTTCAGGCGTGGAGCGCGGCCTGCTGTCGTGACGCTCGCGTGGCGGCTTCCGCGCCTGATCAGACTATCCCCGCCCGCTGTGGATAAGTTCGTGGGCAAGCTGCCCATAGCCCTGCCAAGTGATTGATCTGTCTGGCGTTTCCTTGGTTTGCTTCATTTTTGAGCACGGTGCATGACGGCCGTCCGGCCGTGCGCTCAAGCGCCGGAACCGCGTTCGGCCACCTGCTTCAGCCGCGCCAGGCCGGCCTCGAAATCGGGGCCCACCATGCCGTCGGCGAACAGGGCCAACCAGTGGAACAAGGGGTTCTTGCCCATATCGCCGTCCATGGTCCAGCTCAGCTCGGTGCCGCCGTTGCGCGCCTGCAGGCGCAGCTCGCCATATGAGGTGGTGCCGAAGTCGGGAAAGTAGAGCGCGTAGGCCACGCGCCGGCCGGGCTCGGCGGCCGTGAAGCTCATGGTGCCATCGCCCTCGGTCTTGCTTTTCCAGGCCCAGACCGCGCCGGCCCCGGATTCCGGGCCGCTGTACTCGATCTGCATGGCTGGGTCGCGCTGGTTCCAGACACTCCAGAGCTTCCATTGCCGCGGGCTGGCCACCAGGGCATAGACGGCGTCAGGGCTGGCCTGGATCTGCACGGTGCGGCTGACCTGGAACTTCGGCGACAGCAGCAAGCCGCCCAGCAGCAGGCCGGCCAGCAGCGCGATCAGGGCGAGCGCGATGAACTTCAGTGCTTTCATGGCAGAGGCTCCTTGGCAAGCCCGATGCGGGCGGAATGAAAAAGCAAAAGGGCGCGGCACGGAGGTGCGGCGCCCTTGCGGGGGTTGCGGCGGTGCTCGCCTCTGTGGGTGACTCAGTGAGTGAGGGCCAGGCGAGGGGCCGCCAGCTCGGCATCGACCCAGGCTTCCTGGCTCAGTTCGCGCGCGGCCGACAGCTGTTGGCAGAGCTCGAACACGCCCAGGTTGTCGGCGCCTTCGGCCTCGGGGACGGGGGCGCTGCTGATTTCGGCGGGCAGATCGGCCAGGGCGCCCAGCAACTGGAACAGCAGCTCCAGCGTGGGCTCGCCGTCGGCTTCCATCTGGCGCGCCAGACCGAGGCTGCGGCAGAGGTACCAGCAGGCGCTGGCGGCGTCATCGCATTTCGCTTGGTACAGGGCCTGGGTTTCCAGGGCTTCGGCACGCGCGTTCTGTTCTTCGCGCGCCTGGATCTCGTCCAGGGTCTGCCAGGAGCTGTCGATCAAGAATGCCTCTTCGCCGAGGGAACTGGCCGCGTCGGCCGAGTTGTCGGCCAGACGTCGTGCGGATGCTGCGAGATTGCGCGCCATGATGTGCCCTTTGAGACTGCTGAAGGAACCTGTTGCGAAATCCTAGGCGCTGGGCCCGGGCGGCGCGCCCCCGCAGACGGGGGTGAAGCGCCGGGCCAGGCTCGGCCTGCGTGCGATTATCACGCCCGCTCGGCCGATCTCAGCGTTTCTTGAGCGGCCGGCTCCAGCCGGCGATGGCCACCTGTTTGCCGCGCGCCACACTCAGCTCGCCGGCTGCCACCGGCTTGGTGATGGTGGAGCCGCCGCCGATGGTGGCGCCGGCACCGATCTCGACCGGCGCGATCAGCACGCAGTTGCTGCCCACATGCACATCGGCGCCGATCACGGTGCGGTGCTTGTTGGCCCCGTCGTAGTTGGCGGTGATGGAGCCGGCGCCGTAGTTGACGCGCTCGCCCACGGTGGCGTCACCCAGATAGGCCAGGTGGTTGGCCTTGGCGCCCTTGGCCAGGGTGGAGTTCTTGACCTCGACGAAATTGCCGATGTGGACCTCGTCACCGAGGTCGGCGCCGGGGCGCAGGCGGGCGAAGGGGCCGATCAGGGCGCCGGCGCCGACCTGGGCGCCGCCGGCCTTCTCGCCGTCGATGTGGGTGAACTCATGGATGCGGGTGCCGGCGCCGATGCTGGCATTGCGGATCACGCAGTTGGCGCCGATGCGAACGTTGTCGCCCAGAACGACGGTGCCTTCGAACACACAGTTGACATCGATTTCCACGTCCTGGCCGCAGCTCAAGCTGCCACGCACATCAAAGCGGTGCGGGTCGGCCAGGCGCACGCCGGCTTCCAGCAGGGTTTCGGCTTGTTCCAACTGGAAACGACGCTCCAAGTCGGCCAGCTGCACCGGGCTGTTGACGCCCAGCACCTCGGTCTCGTTCGGTGCGGCAATGCCCAGCACCGGCACGCCCTCGGCCACGGCCATGGCGACGATGTCGGTCAGGTAGTACTCGCCCTGGGCGTTTTCGTTCTTCAGCTGGCTGACCCAGCGTTTCAGCGCGCCGGTGGGGGCGGCCATCATGCCGGTGTAGCCTTCTCGGATGGCGCGCTGCTCAGCGCTCGCGTCCTTGTGCTCGACGATGGCCAGCACGTTGCCGTCCGCCTGGCCGCCCTGGCGCACGATGCGGCCGTAGCCGGTCGGGTCGCTCAGGTGGATGGTCAGCAGCACCAAGGCCTTGCCATCACAGGCTTGGACCAGGGCTTGGGCGGTGGCCTGTTTGATCAGAGGCACATCGCCGTTCAGGATCAGGGTCGTGCCCTCGTCCTCGGGCAGGGCCGGCACGGCCTGCTGGATGGCGTGGCCGGTGCCCAGCTGGGGCATCTGGCGCACGAACTGCACGCCGGGGCCGGCGACGGCGGCTTCTACCGCCTCGGCACCATGGCCGGTGATGACCACATTGCGCTGGGCTTGCAGGCCCTGTGTCATGTCCAGCACATGGCGCAGCAAGGAGCGGCCGGCCAGCTTGTGCAAGACCTTGGGCAAGGCCGATTTCATGCGGGTGCCCTTGCCCGCGGCCATGATGACAATGTTCAGCGCCATGTGAATGCAAGCGGGGCGGTGACCGCCCCGTGAGGTTTCAGTGAAGCGCTGATTATCAGCCGGCCTGGATGACAGCCCGCTGCGGGCTTGCCATGAGTAGTCCGGCGGGGCGACCGTGCTCAGCGGATCGCTTGCACCACCACGCGGTGCGGCTCGGGCCGCACCTTGGGGAAGTCGCTCAGCGCAGCTTCGAACAAGGCGCCGGCCAGTTCGCTGGGACCCTGGGTCATGCCTTCATTGCTGGCGCGGGCTTCGTAAAGCGGCTCGGCGGTCCGGCGGTCACGCAGCAGCACGGCGACCGAGCGGTCGTAGCGGCGATCCAGCATGTCCGAGGGGTGGTAGAAGCCGATGCGGCCCAGGCCGCCGTAGCGCCAGTGGGCATAGCTGCCCTGCCAGCGCCACCACAGCGGGTCGTCCCAGGGCGCGCGCTCTTGCGGATCCACGCGCATGCCCAGGGACACCAGCACATCGGCACTCTTGGCGTCAGCGGCTTCGGTGAATCCGGCCTTCAGCAGAGCCGCGCGCGCTGCGGCTTCGATGCGGGCCTGGGCCTCGGCCACTGCGCCCGCCTGTGCTTGCGAGGGCAGTCGCTCGAACGCAAAGCTGCCCGGCTTGCGGCTCTCGGGCCAGGTGCCGAAGCTGGAGACTTCGCTGCTGATGCTGTAGGGGCCGCTGCAGGCACTCAGGCCCAGCGCGGCCACGGCACCGAAGACAGCCAGAAGGGAACGACGAGGAATGTGCATGGCGGGCTCCTAACGTATTGTTCTGATGGCTTTGATTGTGAACCGAATCCAAGCCCGCTTTGTTGTCCTTGTGTTGTCGAAGGATTTACGTTTCTTGACGGTGGATGCTGATCACCGAGGGGCTGGCGCTGGCTTGCGGCGTGCTGCAGGCCTCGTCCTCGTCGAAGGCGATGTCGCCATTGGCGTCGGGCTTGCCATCGGCCTTGATGGTCTGGAAGGGGAAGAGGTCCCGGTCCATCATGTGCGAGGGCACGATATTGCCCATGGCGGTGAACATATTCTCGATGCGGCCCGGGTACTTCTTCTCCCACTCGTTGATCATGGCCTTGACCTGTACGCGCTGCAGGTTCTCCTGGCTGCCGCAGAGGTTGCAGGGAATGATGGGGAACTCGCGGTGCGCGGCCCAGCGCACCAGATCGGGCTCGGCCACATAGGCCAGGGGGCGGATCACCACATGCTCGCCTGAATCGCTGACCAGCTTGGGCGGCATGCCCTTCATGCGGGCGCCGAAGAACATATTCAGCAGCAGGGTGACGATGATGTCGTCGCGGTGGTGGCCCAGGGCGATCTTGGTGGCACCCAGCTCGCTGGCCACCCGGTAGAGGTTGCCGCGGCGCAGGCGCGAGCAGAGGCTGCAGGTGGTCTTGCCCTCGGGCACCAGGCGCTTGACGATGGAATAGGTGTCCTGCTCCTCGATGTGGAAGGGAATGCCACGCGACTTCAGGTACTCCGGCAGCACATGCTCGGGGAAGCCGGGCTGCTTTTGGTCGAGGTTGACGGCGACGATGTCGAACTGGATCGGCGCGCGCTTCTGCATGTTCAGCAGGATGTCCAGCAGCGAGTAGCTGTCCTTGCCGCCGGACAGGCAGACCATGACCTTGTCGCCGTTCTCGATCATGTTGTAGTCGACGATGGCCTGGCCCACCTGGCGGTGCAGGCGCTTGGACAGCTTGTTGATCTCGCGCGAGACCTTCTTGTCCTGCGCCGCGCTTTCGTCGCTGGCCGGCGCGGCCGCTTCCAGCTGGCTGGGCAGATCGAGGTTCAGGGTGGGGGCGTCTTGGGTGTTCAGCATGATGGGGTCTGTCCTTGCTATCGCGGCAGTCTGTGTCATTGAGCGCCCCGCCAGGGGCTGCGAATCTTCGCGTGGCGCGCGTGGAGCCGGCTCTGCCGGGCCACCGGGCGCTGCCCCTTGAGGGGTGCGCGAAGCGCGTCGGGGTGGTCCACTACCACTGGCCGCATTCGGCGCTGATGGCAACCTGGCAGTCGGGGAAGATTTCGAGTTTGGTGACCTTGATGCGCACGCCGGCCACGCCGGGCAGCTTCATCAAGCGGGTGCAGAGCTTGCCGAGCAAGGCTTCGAGCAGGTCGGTGTGCTCGGCCGTGCACTCGTCGATGATGATGGCGCGCACGCGGCGGTAGTCCAGCACATGGCCGATGTCGGCATCGCGCGAGACGATTTGCTGGGCACCGAGGTTGACCTCGGCATCGACCTGGATCGGTTGCGGGCCTTCGCGCTCGAAGTCCAGCACGCCGAGGTTGGCGCCAAAGCGCAGGCCGGTGATGTGGATGATCTGGCGGTTGTTGCGGCGCAGGGCCAGGCTGGGCTGGCCCTCTTGCAGCGGGCGCAAAAAGGCCTCGACCGCCTTGGCCGCCACCACACCGTCGCCCAGCGCGGTCTGCACGCAAGGATGCTGGCGGCCGCTGGCGTCGCCGGCCACGAACAGGCCCAGGGGCGCAAAGCGCGGCTCGTCGCGGAACGGGTGAGACGGTGCCGTGATGCCGGCGCGCTGCAGGGCGTCACCCACCTGCAGCCAGGCGCTGGGCTCCGCTTCGAAGCCGAGTAGCACGGCCACATGGTCAAAACGTTCCTCGCCAAAGGCCTGAGATTGAACCGTGACACCGGCCTCGTCCGGCAGCAGCCGGCTTGGCATCGGGCAGGGCAGGCGGGTCTGGACGGCACGGGCCAGGCCCTGGATGCGTTCCACCAGCCGCTGCTGGGCGCGCCAGTCGCTGCGCGACCAGAGCGTGACCTGGTGGCCGCGCGCCTGCAGGTAGAGCGCGTTCTCGGCCGCGTTGTCACCGCCGCCGAGCAGCAGGATGCGCGCCGGCGCCAGTTGTTCGCGGCAGGCGGTCAGGCTCAGCGCATCGAGCACACGCGGGTGGGGCAAGGGCGTGGGGAAGAAGGCTTCGGGGCGCAGCGGCTTGAGGCCGGTGGCCAGCAGCAGGGCGCGGGCCTGAACGCTGCGGCCGTCCTCCAGGCGCAGGCGCCAGCCTTCGCCGACCAGCCAGTCCAGATGGGCGCAGCTCTGGCCCAGCACCGTGTGCACTTCGCTCAGCCCCTCGATCTGGCGCGCGTACTGTTGGCCCAGGGTGGCCAGGTTCTGGCCCGGCGCGCCCAGCACCCAATCCTGGCCGAACTGCAGGCTTTGCAGACCGGCGCAGAGCTGCGGTGCCCGCTCCACCAACAGCACGCGCAGGCCCAGCTGCTGCAGCCAGGAGGCCGCGCTGCAGCCGGCCGGGCCGCCGCCGAGGATGGCGACATCGAGCTGCGGAGGGAGTGCGTTGGAGGTGTGGGGCATGGGGGGCTGCGGCGCGAGGGTCAAGGCGCCGGATTATCCCAGTTCACGCCTTGCGCCGCTCCCAGGCCCGCCACAGCCGCCAACCCAGCAGCAGGCCGAGGATGGCGCCGTAGAGCGCCGGCTCGGCAAAGTTGTTCTTGCCCGCGCGCATCCAGATGAAGTGGGCCAGGGCGATCAGGCTGAGCACATAGACCGCGCGATGCAGGCGCTGCCAGCGCGCCGCGCCCAGGGCCTTGATGGCGCGGTTGAAGGAGGTCAGGGCCAGGGGCAGCAAGAGCAGCCAGGCGACAAAGCCCATCAGGATGAAGGGCCGCTTGAGGATGTCGCGGCCGATGTCGCCGAGCTCCAGGCCCATGTCCAGCCAGCCGTAGGCCAGCAGGTGCAGGCTGGCGTAGAAAAAGCTGAACAGGCCCAGCATGCGGCGAAAACGGGCCAGGGCCGGCTGGCCGCTGAGCACGCGCAGCGGCGTCACGGCCAGGGTCAGGCAGAGGCCGCGCAAGCTCCAGTCACCGAGGCCGCGGATCAAGGCCTCGGCCGGGTTGGCGCCGAGCCGGTCGGTGGCGGCGGCCGCGATCAGCCAGGCCAGAGGCGCCAGGCAGAGCAGGAACAGCAGGGGCTTGGCCGCGGGGTGCAGCCAGAGGGAACGGCGCGCCATGCGGGGCGGCCTCAGTAGAACTTCTTCAGGTCCATGCCGGCGTAGAGCGAGGCCACCTGCTCGGCATAGCCGTTGAACATCAGGGTGGGGCGTTTCTTGGCGAACAGGCCGTCTTCGCCGATGCGGCGCTCGCTCGCCTGGCTCCAGCGTGGGTGGTCCACCTGCGGGTTCACATTGGAATAGAAGCCGTACTCGCTGGCCGCGGCGCGGGTCCAGCTGGACACCGGCTGCTTTTCAACGAAGCGGATCTTGACGATGGACTTGGCCGATTTGAAGCCGTACTTCCAGGGCAGGACCAGTCGCACCGGCGCGCCGTTCTGGTTGGGCAGCACTTCGCCATACATGCCGAAGGCCAGCAGGCTCAGCGGGTGCATGGCTTCATCGATGCGCAGGCCCTCGGTGTAGGGCCAGTCCAGCACGCCCGAGCGCAGGCCCGGCATCTGGCTGCGATCGGCCAGGCTGATGAACTCCACATACTTGGCGCGCGAATTGGGCTCGACCCGCTTGATCAGCTCGGCCAGCGAATAGCCCACCCAGGGGATCACCATGCTCCAGCCCTCGACGCAGCGCAGGCGGTAGATGCGCTCTTCCATGGGGCTGAGCTTGAGCAGCTGGTCCAGATCGAAGTTGCCGGGCTTGCCGACTTCGCCTTCCACCGCGACCGTCCAGGGGCGCGGCTTCAGGCTGCCGGCCGTGCGGGCCGGATCGGATTTGTCGGTGCCGAATTCGTAGAAGTTGTTGTAGCTGCTGGCGTCTTCATAGCGGGTCAGCTTGTCCAGGCTCATGGCGCCGGCCACCGTGCTCTTGGCGCCGGGCAGCTTGGCCAGCTTGCCGGGGCCGGCGGTCTGCGCCAGGGCCTCGCGGCCGGCCCAGCTGGCCAAGCCGGCGCCGGCGGCACCGCTGGCCATCAGCTGCAGCCAGTGGCGGCGCTGCTGGTAGACCGCCTGCGGCGTGATCTCCGAGGCCAGGATGGGCGTGCTCGGGGCAAGGTGGCGGTCGGTGTGGCGCATGGCGGGCAGCAATCGAAGAGGAGGTGGGTCTCTGTCGCGAGAACGAGCCTTGAGCTTACGGGCTGCCGCAAAATTTTGCCGGGCCAGGTGTCAATGTCCCGCGGGCGGGTGGCTGTGGCGCCAGGCGCCGGCCTCAGTTCCAGCCGGCGGGGCAGGGCAGGGCGCGCAGCAGGCGGCCGTGTTCGCCACTGTCCTTGAGCTTCTTGAGACCGAGGTTGAAATCCCGCAACAGCTCGGCGCTGCGCGCCACCTGTGGCGGCAAGATCAGGTGGGTGCTGAAGCTGTCGGTCAAGAGGCGCGGGTGGGCGGCGAACTGGGCCGCTTCGGCCGGCTTGAAATGATGGCCGAGCAGATCGCAAGCGACGTTGCGCTCCATGGGCAGCACATCGATGCGGCCCAGCAGCATCTTGCGCAAGCCGGCCAGGTCGGTGGGCGTGGCGTCACCGTCGAGCTCGCCGCTCTGGATCTTGGACCAGAACTCGGGCGTGTAGGTGTAGTCGCGCACATAGCCGACCTTGTAGCCGCGCAGATCGGCCAGGGTGGTCCAGTCGAGCTTGAGTTCGCGGCGGTAGACCAGCAGCCATTGCTCGGTCAGCACGTTGTCGCTGAGCAGGAAATCGCGGCGCCGCTCGGCCGAGGCCCCCCAGTAGGCGGAGGCGTCGTAGAGGCCCTGGCGGGTCTCCTGCTGGGCGCGGGCCCAGGGCAGGAAGTGGTACTGCACCTGGTAGCCGGCGAGGGCAAAGGCACGCCGCACGATGTCCAGGGCAATGCCCTGGTCCTGGCGGTTCTGGGTGGCATAGGGCGGCAGTTCACCGGTGGCGATGCGCAGCGGCGTGGCGACGGCGTGGCTGGCCGTGCTGGCCAGCATTCCGCAGAGGCTGAGCTGCAGTGCCCCCCACCCCAGCGCCCATCTACCCAGGGGCCCTCTACCCAGCGCTGCCAGCATCCTTCGCAGTGTCATGGTCGGGGCGGGCTGGCGGCGCATTGGGGGCTCAGGGTCTCAGAGCGTGCCGTAAGAGTGCAGGCCGGAGAGGAACATATTCACGCCCAGGAAGGCGAAGGTGGTGACCACCAGCCCCGCCAGCGCCCACCAGGCGGAGACGGCGCCGCGCAGGCCCTTCATCAAGCGCATGTGCAGCCAGGCGGCGTAGTTGAGCCAGACGATCAGGGCCCAGGTTTCCTTCGGGTCCCAGCTCCAGTAGCCGCCCCAGGCCTCGGCAGCCCAGAAGGCGCCCAGGATGGTGGCGATGGTGAAGAAGGCAAAGCCGAGGGCGATGGCCTTGTACATCAGGTCGTCCAGAGTGCTCAGCTCGGGCAGGCGGGCCGTCAGGCGGCTGCGCAAGGCCACGGCCAGCACGAAGAAGACCAGCAGGCCGGCCATCTTGCGGGCCCAGCCGTCCAGGCCGGCGATGGTCTCGGCCGGCAGATCGGCACCGAAGCGGGCGGCCAGAATCATGGCGATCAGGGCCAGGGGCATGGCAATCAGGCCCAGGCTCAGCGCGCGCAAGCTGGCCGTCTTGAGCAGATAGGCCAGGGCCACCATGGCGGCCAGGGCGAAGGTGCCGTAGCCCACGAAATTGGCCGGCACATGGATCTTCATCCACCAGCTTTGCAGGGCCGGCACCAGGGGCTGGATCTCATGCGCCTCGCGCGCCACCGTGTACCACAGCAGGAAGCTGACCGCCGCGCTGATCACCAGCAGCACATAGGCGCCCAGGGCCCGGGTCTTGAATTTCGCTTCGTAGTACAGGTAGAACAGCGCCGTCATCCAGGCGAACAGCACGAAGACTTCGTAGAGGTTGCTGACCGGGATGTGGCCGATGTCCGGGGCGATCTGGTGGCTTTCGAACCAGCGCACCATGGTGCCCACCAGGGCCATGAAGACGGCGCCCCAGGTTAGACGCGAGCCGATGGCTTCGGCGGCGCTGTTCTCGCCGCTCTTGGTGAAGAAGCCGCCCCAGTAGAACAAGGTGGCCATGTAGAACAGCACGCTCATCCACAAGATGGCGCTCTGACTGGACAGGGCGTACTTGAGCCAGAAGACCTTGTCGGCCGCGGCCAGATCGGCACCGAAGGCATCGGGCGTCTGGACGTACAGGCCGATGGCCAGCAGGCTGGCCGCGCCCACGCCGGCGCACAGCCAGCGCAGCGGCGCCCAGAACCAGCCCAGCGCGATCAGCGAGGGGATGGCGCAGACCAGGATGCCTTTTTCATAGCCATCCATCGAGGCGCCGTAGCGCGAGAAGGCGAACAGGCCGCCGATCAGGATCAGGGCGGCGAAGCCCCAGTCGAGGGCGTCCCGGCCTGAGAAGTAGCCCAGGTCCTGGCTGCGCACCGGCCGGCCGGTGCTGCGGAGGGTGCCGCTGCTGCTGCTTGCGCTGTTCATACGCCTTCTTCCTTGGAGAGATAGCCTTGCAATTGTTCGAACTCGGTGGCCATATCGGGCGATTCTCGGGTGCTGGCCATGGCCATGCGAACCCGGGTGGTTTCCGGCTGGCCCGGGCTGGGCTCCAGCCACAGCCAGAGGCGGCGCTCGCGGATGTAGAGCATGGCAAACACGCCCACGATCAGCAAGACCGCGCCCAGATACACCAGCTTCTGGCCCGGTGCGCGCGTCACCTGGAACACGCTGGCCTGCACCTGCTTGAAGTCCTGCAACTGCAGCAGCACCGGCGCCGGGTAGAACATGCTGTCCGACAGGGACAGCACGGCCTGGGTCATGAAGGCCTGGGTGGCGCTGTCGGTTGGGGCCGGGCCTTGGCCGGCTTGTTCTCGCCCCAGCTTGTAGAGCTCGAACAGGCTGCCGTTGAGGATGCGCAGCAGCACTTCGGAGACGCGCTGGCGTTCGCCTTCGGGCACTTCGCTCTCGATGAACTGACTCAGAGCCGGCAGGCCGCCCCAGCCGCCGCCGGTGTCGACCTTGGCTTGACCTTCGGCGCCGGCAAACAAATTGAGGGCGCGGCGCGCGGTGGCCTGCAGCTGTGGCGTCATCTGCGGCTTGTCATTGGGCGTGGCGACCACGGCATAGCGGCGGGCGGCGCGTTCGCGCAGCTCCGGGTCGAGCAGGTTCTGGCGCAAGCGCATCCAGCTGTCCATGCTCAGTTCCGAATCCGCCGGAATGCGCAGGTAGCGGAAGGCTTCGGACGGGGTTTCGCGCACGCCGGCGAGGAAAACTTTTTGCCCCTCCAGATCGACCGGCAGCATGTAGTTGTTGTACTCGCGGGCCTGGCCGGCCGCATCGCGCAGGCGGTAGCTGAACGAGGGGCCGACATTGCGCAGCTCCTTGTCGGCGCCAGCGCGGGCGCCGCTGCCCATGTGGTTCTGCAGCTTGTTGACCAGATCGACGGCGCGCACATCGGTGCTGTCGGCCTTGCCCGCGCCTCCGCCGCTCATGTTCTCGACATTGATGACGCGCAGCCCGGCAAACTCCAGGCGCAGGCTGTCGCTGGGCTTGCCGCCATCTTGCGGGGCGAAGCCATCCAGCTGTGTGCTGCCACCGACCACCCCGTCGATCTCGAAGGGCTTGGCCGCTGCTGCAGCGGCTTTGCGGCCCATGGGCAGGGCTTGCAGCTTGAGGCTGGAGCCACCGTCTTCAAAACTGCTTTGGTAGATGGCAATGCCGCGGTGCTGGGCCGGCTCGTTGACCTTGACCCGCTTTTCGGTCGTCAACCCGGTCTCGCGATCACGGATTACGATGTCGCTGGCGAACAGCTTGGGCATGCCGGTGTCGTAGTACTCGACGATGAACTTCTTCAGTTCCACATCGAAGGGCAGGTCCTGCAGCACCACGCCGCTGGGCATGGACAGGATGGCCGTGCCGGCCGTGGCGCCCTCCGGCACCATCAGGTTGCCGCGGAAGCTGGGGTTGTTGGGCGGCAGGCGGTGCTCGGGCTTGACCTCGCTGATCAGGCCGCCACCTTCGTAAATCGTCTTGCCCTGGGCCCACATCAGGCCGCGCACCAGCAGGTCGCCGTCCAGCAGGCCGCCGATGCAGACCAGCACGATGGCCGAATGCGCCGCCAGATAACCGATCTTGTTGCTGGCGCCGCGCCGTGCCGCAAGCATCACGCCACGGTCACGCACCTGCACTTTGGTTTTCCAACCGCCCGCCGCCAGGCGGCTCTTCAAATCAGCGAGCGCGGCTTCGGGCGCGCGGCTCAGCTGCAGGATGGCCTTGTGGTGGTGGGCTTGCAGGGACTGCTCGCGCACCGACTCCTTGAAGTTCCGAATGTCCTGCAGGATCTTGGGCGTGTTGCGTGTGATGCACAGGCTGGTCGAAACCACCAGAAAGGCCAGGATCAGCAGAAACCACCAGGCGCCGTAGACGGTGTAGAGGTCGAACTTGCCGAACACCTCAGACCAGAAAGGTCCGAACTGATTGACGTAGTTGTTCAGCGGCTCGCGCTGCTTGACCACGGTGCCGATCACCGAGGCGATGCAGATCACGGTCAGCAAGGCGATGGCGAAACGCATCGAGGCCAGCAAATCCATCAGCTCCCGGGCAGCGGAATGCGGCGCCACGGCCACCGGGGCCAGGGCAGGGGCTGGGCCAGCCTGAGGCGCGGGGGTCGGCGCCGCCGCTTCGGGCGGGGCCGATGGCGGCGGCTCGGCCGGCACGGTGTCGTGCGCGTACTCGCTGGAAGGTAGGGTGTCGCTCATGGAAGCAGGATTGTCGGTGGGCGAGAGGCGTCGAGGGCGAGACCATGAAAAAAGGCCGGTGAAATCCACCGGCCTTGTTTGTGATCAGGTGCAGCGGCCGAAGGCTCGCTTGGGCTCAGCGCAGGCCGGCGATGTAGTCGGAGACGGCCTTGATCTCGCGATCGTTGAGCTTGGCGGCCACGCCGATCATCTGGGCGTTGTTGCCGCGGGCGCCGGAGCGGAAGGCGATCAGCTGCGCTTCGGTGTAATCCGAGTGCTGGCCGGCCAGACGCGGGTACTGGGCCGGCATGCCAGCGCCGTTGGGGCTGTGGCAGCCGGCGCAGGCCGGGATCGAACGCTCGGCAATGCCGCCGCGGTAGATCTTTTCGCCCAGCTCGACCAGGGTCTTGTCTTTGGCGAAACCCGGCTTGGCTTGCTTGGAGGCATAGAAGGCGGCGACATGCTTGATGTCTTCGTCCGACACGGTGGCGGCCATGCCTTGCATGACGGCGTTCTTGCGGATGCCTGCCTTGAATTCGGTCAGCTGCTTGGCCAGGTATTCGGGGTGTTGGCCTTGCAGGATGGGGTTGGCCGGGCTGCCGCGCGAACCGTCTGCCGTGTGGCAGGCGGCGCAGACCTGGGCCGCAATGGTGCCGCCTTTGGCCAGGTCGGGCTTGGCGGAGGCCTTGGCTTCGCTGGCTTGTGCCGCCGAGAAAGTGGCGAATGCAAGCACGAGGCTCGTGGTCAGGACAGCAGCAGTCTTCATCATGAATTTATTGATTCGGTAAGCGCAACCCATAGATTTTACAATGGCAATCCATCAAGCCTGAATACTTCATGACCAACACCACTTCTGAGCCGCAAGAAATCGCGCCAAATCCGGTTGCCGCGGCCGCCCCCACCGACAAGGTGGTGTTGGGCTGGACCCACACTGCTCGCTTCCTGACCACCGCCAGCCAGCTGGTCCACCTGCCGCCCAATGAGCTGCCCGAGATCGCCTTCGTCGGTCGGTCGAACGCCGGCAAGTCCACGGCCATCAACACCCTGGCCCAGCAAAAGCGCCTCGCCTTTGCGTCCAAGACACCGGGTCGCACCCAGCACATCAATCTGTTCCATCTGGGCCCCAAGGACGCGCCGAACGCGCTGTTCGCCGACCTGCCCGGTTACGGCTATGCGGCGGTGGCCAAGGCCGCCAAGCTGCGCTGGCAGAAGGTGATGGCCGACTATCTGGAGGTGCGGCGCAGCCTGTCGGGCGTGGTGCTGATGGTGGACTCGCGCCTGGGCCTGACCGATCTGGACAAGCAGCTGCTCGAGTTCGTCACTCCGCGCGTGCGCAATGGCGAAATCAAGCTGTTGGTGCTGCTGACCAAGGCCGACAAGCTCAATCGCAAGGAGGCCGATGCAGCCTTCTTCGCCACCCAGGATTTCCTCGGCGACATCGTCACCGAAGAGTCGGATGTGCGCGTGACCCTGTTCTCCGCGCTCAAGAAGCAGGGCGTGGCCGATGTCGCCCACATCCTGTACGAGTGGGCCCACAGCGCCACCCTGGTCAAGGCCAGCTTCAACCCCGAGGACCTGCCCGACCCGGCGGCCCAGGTGGACGAGGCCGTGCGGCCTGCTGCCGAGTAATCGGCGCTGGCGTACTGTCTGTTGCGAGCCGCCGTCAGGCAAGGCGGACGGCGCGCAGGAACCGGAACGTACTTGAGCTACGTGAGGATTCCGAGCACCGGCCAACGTCGCATGGCGGTGGCGCAGCAAGACAGCGCGCAAGCGCTCAGGGCCGGCCGATGAAGAGGTAGATGGCCTTGCTGCCCTGTGGGGCCATGCCCACCGCCAGGTAGAGCGGGCCGATGCCGGTGTCGGCGCCGATGAAGAGGCTGGCGGCCGTGCGCAGGTCCTTGCTGGAGACCTTGTCGTTCTGCCCCCAGGCATTGCCGATCTCCAGCGAGCCGCCGTAGAAGAAGCCACGCGTCAGCAGCGGCGTTTCGCGCAGGCGGCGGTAGTAGGTGGCGCGGCCGAAGATCAGGGTGTCGCCGATCAGCTGCCCCGGCTGGTAGCCCGAGAGCTGCTGGAATCCGCCCAGCGAATACGGCCCTTGCGCTGAGTCTTCGGGCTGGCGGGCCAGGAAGGTGCGGGCATGCAGATTGAGCGTGTGCGTGCCCCAGCTGCGCACCCAAGTGCCTTGCAGCTCGGCGCGGTGGAAGGCCGCGTGGCGCACGCTGCCGCCGCTTTGCTGGCCGGCAATCGCCTCGAACAGCACGCGGTAGCCACGCTGCGGGAAGTTGGCGAAGTCCAGCTGGTCCACCACCGCCTTGAGGCGCAGGCCGGTTTCACTCCAGACCTTGTCCAGGCGGTTGTCGCTGAGCAGGGCCGGCGCCAGCTTGGGTGTGACCCGCCAGTTCTGGTGCTGCAGACCCAAGCGCAGCTCACCAAGGCGGCCCCAGGGCTGACCCAGATCGGCGCCGAAGGTCGCGGCCTGGCGCTGCAGCCGCGCCACGGCGACATCGCTGGTGTCCTGGTAGAGCGTGAAATTGCGGCGATCGAGCTCGGCCCAGCCGGAGACAAACCAGTCATTCGAGCGGCCGAGCTGAAAACTCAGCGGCTGGTAGATCTCGCTGTAGAAGCGCGGCGTCTGGCCGATGGTCAGCTGGTTGCGCCACTCGGTGCCCAGCGGGGTCAGCCAGTGGCGGTTGTGGGAGATGCGCAGATTGAAGGCGCTTTCGCCGTCGAAATCGGTGCTGAGGTCCAGGCCGATGCGGAAGTAGTTCGGGCCCCAGTGCTTGTCATCCATGGTGAAGACAAGCGCGTCGCCGCCGGCGCGCTGCTCGACGTGGTAGTCGACCCGCTCATAGTCCCCCGAGGAGGCCAGCAGGCGCGCATCGCGCTCGGCCCGCTCGGTGTCGAAGATCTGGCCCGGCGCCGATTCCAGCTGCGCCTTGAAGCGCTCAGGGTTGGTGATGCTGCTGCCTTCGAACTGCACCGCTGCCAGCATGGCCTTGGGCTGGTTGCGGCGCACGCGTTCCAGCTGCCATTCGGCATAGGCCTCGGGCGACACGGCCAGGTTGCGCAGGCGCGGCAGCATGGCTTCGGCCGCGGCTTCGCCGGCGGCGATCAGTTCGCGGGTCTTGTCGAAATCGCTGGCGCCCAGCGGGCCCAGCTGCGGCGTGATCAAGAGATCGCTCGGCGCCAGCGTGGCCAGGCTGCGCTGGACGTTCTGTTCGGTCAGGATGTTGATCATCTGCCCGGTCACGCCGACCAGGGAGTTGAGTGCCGAGCGGCCCGACAGCGGCGTGCCGACATTGACGGCGATCAGGCGCTGCGCACCCAGGCTGCGGGCCACATCGACCGGCAGGTTGTTGACCAGGCCGCCGTCACCCAGGATGCGCTCCTGCCATTCGGTCGGCGCGAACACGCCGGGCACACTCATGCTGGAGCGCAGGGCCAGGGCCAGATCGCCCCGGCTCATCACCAGCTGGGCGCCAGTCTCCAGATCGGTGGCCACGGCCCGGAAGGGTGTGGGCAGATCGTCGAAGTTCTGCACATTGCGCACCGGCAGGGTGAAGCGGCGCAGCAGGATTTCCAGCCCGCGGCTGGACAGCGTGCCTTGCGGCAGGCGGATCTCGCCGTCGCGCATGCCCACCTCCACCGCCGGGGAGAATTCGAAATCCTCTTCCTTGCGGCGCTGCGAGAGCTGCTGCCGGTCGACCCGGCTGTTGAACACGGTGCCCCAGTTGACGGCCAGCAGCTCGCGCTCGAGATCGCGCGCACTCATGCCGCTGGCATAGAGGCCGCCGATGATGGCGCCCATGGAGGTGCCGGCCACCATATCGGCCGGGATGCGCTCGCGCTCCAGCACCTTGAGCACGCCGACATGGGCCAGGCCGCGCGCACCACCGCCCGAGAGCACCAAGCCGATGGGTGCTCGCTCGGCCGGGCCGGTGGTCTGCGCCTGGGCTTGGGCAAGCGGGCTGCCGATCAGCAGCGCCAGGGCCAGCAACAGGCCGGATCGGGCCTCAGGCCTCATCGTCCAGGTCTTGCATCAAGGTATCGACGGCGCGTTGCACCAGGCTGTTTTCATCAAGGGCGGTGATCAGGCCATGGGTCAGCAGGCGTTCCAGGGCCGCGCGGGTCAGCGAGTGGCGCTGGTCGGGGTCCTGGCCGACGAAGAGGAAGAACTGCCCGCTCTCGCTGATCCAGGCGACCTGGGCAGTCAGCCAGTGGCTTTGCACGAACAGGTGGTACCAGCCGCCGATGTGCAGGGCGTCCAGCCAGGCGCTGAGAGCGCTGCGCGCCTCGGCCGAGTCGTTCTGGTCGTAGAGCTGCACCGGCACCGTGGGCAGGTGGCCGCGGTTGACCCGGGTGTGGGCCCATTGCGTGGACATCTGCGATTCGCGTTCGACCAGCAGGCGCTGCAGCAATTCCTCGGGGCTGAGCTCCTGCTTGCCGGCGCTGCGCTGGGCCGCCTCGATGGCCTTGGCCGCTTCGGGCAGGGCGTGCTGGCCGCGCAGCACGCGGCCATGCTGGAACATCAGCTCCTGCAGCACCGATTCGCGCTGCGCCTCGGGCAGGGCGATGGCATCGCAGCCGCTGCGCAGCCCGTCGATCAAGGCGGGCAGCTTCTGGCGCAGACGCTGGCGCGAGCGCTCGTCAGGCGCGTCGTGCAGGCTGTCCAGCAACTGGTCCACCCATTCGATGCGGGTCAGGGCCTGGCTGGATTCACGGCCGTGCAGCACCATGGCCTGCACGATCACCTCGGCCCAGGCCGTGCCCAGGAAGCGGCGCAGCTTGGGGCCTAGCGGGGCTTCGGCCGTCTGTTGCGCCAGCTGTTCACGCAGCAGCTTGAGCCAGGCCTCGCGCATGGATTCGCGCTCGAGCGCACCCAGGGCCTGCGCGCTGCGTTCGCTGCGTTGCTGGGCCTGGCTGCTGATGTGGGCGTCGACCCGGCTCAGTGCCTGCTGGAACAGGGCGGCGCTCGGCAGCGCAGCGTCGATCAGGCCCTGGACTTCGCCTTCGACGATGCGCAGAAAGCTCTGCAGGCGCTCGTCATCGGCGCGCTCGAAGGCCATGCCATGCGCGGCCACGCGGTTGAGCAGTTGCCAGGTCGGATGGTCCTGCTTGTGCAATAGATTGGCATCGCTGCGGGCCAGGCGCACCACGGCGACCTGCAGTCGGGCCAGCAAAGCCTTGAGCGGCGGCAGCAGGCGCGGGTCGGCCAGGATTTGGTCGTAGAGCCGGCTCAGCAGATCGGGACCGGGGCCGGCGCGGAACACGGGCGCCGCGGTCCCTGAGGCCTGGCTGCTTCCGGCGGGCGGCAGCGGCATGGGCCGGCTGTTGTGCTCGTGCACGCGGCGAGCCAGGCCGTCCAGGGTGGCGGGCTGGGTGCTGCGCCGCGCCAAGGCCAGGCGCATGTCGGACTCGGGGCTGCTGCGCTGGGCTGCGTGGCTGGCCACCATGGGGCTGAGGTCGGCCGCACGCACCTGGGCGCACAGGGCGCTGTAGACGCGCAGCATGCCGCTGGCCATGGGTTGCGAGGCCGCCTGCATCAGCTCGTAACGCGCCTGCGGCTCCATCTCGACGCTGGACAGAGCCACCAGCAGGGCCTGGGCAAACAGGGCCGGGCGCACCGGGTTCTCGTTCTTCAAGGCCCGCGCGGTGCCGCGCAGGGCGGCGAAGACATTGCCGAGCTGGTGCAGCTCGGCGCGGGCGTGCTCTTCCACGGCGTGGATCACATGGGCCACGGCCACGTCCTGCAGGGCCTGGCGGTCGTCGACCAGGCTCAGGGAGTTGATGTCGTCCAGCTTGCGCTGCAGCGGGTCTTCGCCGCGGGCCGAGGCCTGCAGCAGGGGCAGCAGGGCGGTTTCGAAATCGTTGGGGAAGCGCGCGCGCATGCGCCGCCAGCCGTCCAGCAGGTGGAAGTGCTTGGGGCGGCTGTCCAACTCGTCCTGGATGGCATTGAGCAGGTGACGACTCAGGCCCGGCGCCTGGGTCATGGCTTCGGTCAGCAGGGAATGCAGGGTAGGTGCGTTGGACATGCGAGCGGGGTGCCGGATTTGCCGCTGATTATCAGCGTGAGTGGGCCTGCTGGCGCGAGCGTGTGGCGCCCGGGCAGCAGCGGCTGTGGCGCGCCGCGGCCCGGTGTGCGGATTGGCACGCGGCAGCCGCGTCGACCCCTCGAGATGCGGGGTGTTCGCCGCCGGGCCAGTGCGGAATGTACGGGCCATGAAAAAAGGGGCACCTTGCGGTGCCCCTTTTCGGAGGTCAGCGTGACAGGCCCCGGGGCCTGCCGGGCAGGCATTACATGCCCATATCGCCCATGCCACCCATGCCGCCCATGCCGCCGGGCATGCCGCCGCCGGCAGCTTCTTCCTTCGGCGTTTCGGCGACCATGCACTCGGTCGTCAGCATCAGCGAAGCGACCGAAGCGGCGTTTTGCAGCGCGGTGCGGGTCACCTTGGTCGGATCCAGGATGCCCATTTCGATCATGTCGCCATAGGTGTCGTTGGCTGCATTGAAGCCGTAGTTGCCCTTGCCGGCCAGCACGGCGTTGACGACGACGGAGGCTTCGCCACCGGCGTTGTAGACGATCTCGCGCAGCGGGGCTTCAATGGCCTTCAGCACCAGCTTGATGCCGGCGTCTTGATCGGCGTTGTCGCCCTTGATCTCGCCAGCAGCTTGCTTGGCGCGCAGCAGGGCCACGCCACCGCCGGCCACGATGCCTTCTTCCACGGCAGCGCGGGTGGCGTGCAGCGCGTCTTCCACGCGAGCCTTCTTTTCCTTCATTTCGACTTCGGTGGCAGCGCCGACCTTGATCACGGCAACACCGCCGGCCAGCTTGGCCACGCGCTCTTGCAGCTTCTCACGGTCGTAGTCGCTGGTCGCTTCTTCGATCTGGATGCGCACTTGCTTGACGCGGGCTTCGATGTCGGCAGCAGCACCGGCGCCATCGATGATGGTGGTGTTTTCCTTGCCCACTTCGACGCGCTTGGCTTGGCCCAGGTCGGCCAGGGTGACCTTCTCCAGGGTCAGGCCGACTTCTTCGGCGATGACCTTGCCGCCGGTCAGGATGGCGATGTCTTCCAGCATGGCCTTGCGGCGGTCGCCGAAGCCAGGCGCCTTGACGGCCACAACCTTCAGGATGCCGCGGATGGTGTTGACCACCAGGGTCGCCAGGGCTTCGCCTTCGACTTCTTCAGCAATGATCAGCAGCGGACGGCCAGCCTTGGCCACTTGCTCCAGCGTGGGCAGCAGGTCGCGGATGTTCGAGATCTTCTTGTCGAACAGCAGGACGAAGGGGTTGTCCAGCAGCGCGGCTTGCTTCTCGGGGTTGTTGATGAAGTAGGGCGACAGGTAGCCGCGGTCGAATTGCATGCCTTCGACGACGTCCAGCTCGTTGTTCAGGCTCTTGCCGTCTTCAACGGTGATCACGCCTTCCTTGCCGACCTTGTCCATCGCGTTGGCGATGATCTGGCCGACGTCAGCGTCGCTGTTGGCCGAGATGGTGCCGACTTGCGCGATTTCCTTGGAGGTGGTGGTGGCCTTCGAAGCGGCCTTCAGCTCGGCGACCAGGGCCGTGACGGCCTTGTCGATGCCGCGCTTCAGGTCCATCGGGTTCATGCCGGCGGCCACGTACTTCATGCCTTCGCGCACGATGGCTTGGGCCAGCACGGTGGCGGTGGTGGTGCCGTCACCGGCGTTGTCGCTGGTCTTGGAAGCCACTTCCTTGACCATCTGCGCGCCCATGTTCTGCAGCTTGTCCTTCAGCTCAATTTCCTTGGCCACGGACACACCGTCCTTGGTCACGGTGGGGGCGCCGTAGGAGCGCTCGAGCACCACGTTGCGGCCCTTGGGGCCCAGGGTCACCTTGACCGCATTAGCCAGGATGTTCACGCCTTCAACCATGCGAGCACGAGCTTCGCCGCCAAAGATCACGTCTTTTGCTGCCATGTGTATTTCTCCGAATTCTTAGAAAAGGGTCAGAACTTGTTGCGGGTCGGGCGAAGAATTACTTCTCGACAACCGCAAACAGATCTTCTTCGCGCATCACCAGCAGCTCATCGCCGTCGACCTTGACGGTCTGGCCCGAGTACTTGCCGAACAGAACGCGGTCACCGACCTTCACGTTCAGAGCAATCAGGTCGCCCTTGTCATTGCGCTTGCCGGCGCCGACGGCCAGCACTTCGCCTTGATCCGGCTTCTCAGCAGCGGCGTCAGGAATGACGATGCCCGAAGCGGTCTTGGTTTCTTGTTCGAGGCGCTTAACGATCACGCGATCGTGCAGAGGACGCAGTTTCATCACATCTCCTTGAGATTTTCGGGGCTTGATCGGGTGTGGCGGCCGGGCCGTTCACACCGTCATGGGGGTAAAACCTGAACTCGCGCACCGGCCTGGGCCGGTTTTGGAGTTCGTTAGCACTCGACCTTGGTGAGTGCTAGCAGGAGGATTATAGGGGTGGCCCTCGGGCTTTCAAGAGGGGGCGAGGCAAGAAAAGCGGGGGCGGTGCCGCTCAGTCCGTGCCCAGGTGCAACCAGGCCTGCCCGGCCTGCCACCGGGCGCGCCAGGCCGGCAGCGCCTCGGCCGGCATGGGCCGGGCGATGCCGTAGCCCTGGACCTGGTGGCAGCCCATGGCGTGCAGGCGGGCGCCATGCTCCAGGCTTTCCACGCCTTCGGCGATCACCTCGCGGTGGAAGGCGTGCGCCAGTTCGATCACGCCCTTGACGATGCTGAGGTCGTCGGGGTCGACCAGCATGTCGCGCACAAAGCTCTGGTCGATCTTGAGCGTGGCCACGGGCAGCTTGCGCAGGTAGGTGAGGGAGGAGTAGCCGGTGCCGAAATCGTCGAGCGCGAACTGCACGCCCAAGGCCATGCAGCGCTCCAGCACCGCCACCGCCTGTTGCATCTCGCCCAGGGCCGAGGTTTCCAGCACCTCCAGCTCCAGCCGTGCCGGCGCCACCCGCGGGTGGCGCGCCAGGCTGTCCGCCAGATGCTCGCTGAAGCCTGGCTGCAGCAAGTGGGTGGCGCTGATATTGATGCTGATGGGCAGGTCCATGCCCTGGTTTGCCCAGGTTTCGAGCTGATTCAGGGCCGCCTCCATGACCCATTCGCCCAGCGGGCGCTCCAACTCGCCACCATGCACCTGGCCCAGGAACTCGCCCGGCGGCAGCAGGCCGCGCTCGGGGTGCTGCCAGCGAAGCAGGGCCTCCACGCCCACCACCGCGCCGTGGCGCAGATCGACCTTGGGTTGGTAGAACAAACAGAACTCGTCTTGCTGCAAAGCCTGTTGCAGGCGGGCCAGTTGCTCGCGGTGTTGGCGGGCAGCGCGGTCGATCTCGGTGTCGAAGAGCTGGTAGCGATTTCTCCCGGTTTGTTTGGCCAGGTACATGGCCTGATCCGCATGGCGCATCAAGGTGTCCGGATCGGCGTGGTCCAGAGGATAGAGGCTGACACCGACGCTGGCCGAGATGCTGAGCTCACGGCCCTCTACCGACACCGGTGCCTGCACCGAGCGCAGCAGGCGCTCCAGCACCAGGGCGCATTCCTCGGGGCTGTCCAGCTCGGTCAAGAGGATGACGAACTCATCGCCACCGAGCCGGGCCAGGGTGTCATCGACCCGCAGCACCTGCTTGAGGTTATGGGCCACGCCGATCAGCAGCTCGTCGCCGGCGGCATGGCCATGCTGGTCGTTGATGGCCTTGAAGCCATCGAGATCCAGGAAGCACACGGCCGTCATGCGGCCACTGCGGTCAGCGCGGTGGATGGCCTGATTGAGCCGGTCGGATAGCAAGCGGCGGTTGGGCAGCAGGGTCAGGGGGTCGAAATTGGCCACCCGGTTCAGCTCGGCTTCGTGGGCCTTGAGCTGGCTGATGTCGGTGAAGACGCTGACATAGTCGCTGACGCGTCCCTGGCGGTCGCGTACGACCGAGACCGATTGCAAGGCCGCGAACAAGTCGCCGTCCTTGCGGCGGTTCCAGATCTCGCCGCGCCAGAAGTCCTGTTCCTTCAGCGATTGCCAGAAGTCCTGGAAAAAGCTCGCCTCATGCCGACCCGAAGACAGCACCCGCGGTGACTGGCCGAGCACCTCCTCCTGACTGTAGCCGGTGATGCGGCTGAAGGCCGGATTGACCTTGGTGATCAGGCCGTCGGCCTGGGTGACCATGATGCCCTCGTAGCAGTTCTCGAACACCACGCGCGCCTCGCGCTGCGCCAGCTCCAGAAGCTTGCGCTCATGGATGTCGGTGTGGGTGCCGGACATGATCCAAGGCGTGCCGTCGGCGCCGCGCTGGACCACGCCGCCGCGGGTCAGGATCCAGTGCCATTCGCCGGCTTTGGTGCGCACTCGAATCTCGAACTCGTGGGTGGCAATCTCGCCGTTCAGGTGGCGCTGGATCGATTCGAGTGCGCGCGGCAGGTCCTCGGGGTGAACCAGTTGGGACCAGTTTTCGGGGGCCACCTGCATCTCACCGCGCTGGTAGCCCAGCATGGTCTCCCAGCGCGCACTGACCTGGAAATGGTTGCTGCGCAAATCCCATTCCCAGTAGCCCTGGTCCGAGCCCTCGATCACCCGGGCCAGCTGTTGCTGGCTGTACAGCAAGGCTTGGCGGGCCACATGGCGCTCGGTGATGTCCACGCCCAGTACATAGCAGCCATCGACACGGCCTTGCTCGTTGAAGCGCGGCAGGTAGCGCAAGGCCTGCCAGCGCTCGGGGCTGGGCTGCCAATCGAGCTCTTGTGCCGCGCCCAGCAGTGCGCGCTGGACCAGGGGCGCGACGCTGGCAAAACCCGCCTCGCCCAGCACGGCCTTGAGCTCCAACCCGGCCAGCTCGTCCAGATCGGGGGCGAAGCTCTCACAGTAGCGCTTGTTGGCGTAGACGAAACGAAGCTCCGTGTCGATGAAGGCGATCAGCGCCGGCACATGGCCCAGGATGCTGCGCAGATGCTGCTCGCTGTCGTGCAGGCGCTGGCTGTGCTCCTGGGCCTGACGCTCCAGTTCCGCGCGTTGATCCAAGGCTTGTTGACGGGCGAGGCGCGCCCGTTCGTCCTCACGCAGCACGAGGATCAATCCGCGCACCCGGCCATTGCCATCGCGGATGGGGCTGAGGTGCAGGCTCACCGGCCGTTCGCCGCCTTCGCGCGGGCAAAGCAGGGGCGCCTGGCCCACGCTGTGAGTGCCCCCGCCTGTCATCACCAAGGCCAAGGGGATTTCCAGCGGCAGGCGGCTGTCTTGTTCGATCAGGGGAAGCAACTCGCGCACGGGTCGGCGAAGCGCTTGGTTGACAGGCCAGCCGCAGAGTTGTTCGGCCACCGCGTTCATCCGTGTGACCCGACCTTCGGTGTCGGTGGCCAGCACTGCATCGGCCATGGACTGCCAGAGGCAGGCCAGGCTCTCTTCGCTGTCGGCCAGGGCCAGGCGACGCGCCTCGTGGTCACGCAGTTCGCGGCGCAGCAGGTGGAAGCTGCCGCCGAGCAGACCCAGCAAGACCAAGCTCAGCGTAGCCACCGAGGCAAGCAACTGCGCGCGCAGCGCTTCGTGGGTCCGCTCGCGCGCGGCCAACTGCTCGCGTTCCGCGGCCTCCATATCCCCCAGCAAGCGTTCAGCGCGGCGCCGGGTTTCCGCGAGGCTGGATCGGGCGACCAGGGCTTGGGCCGCGGCGGGGCCGTCCTGCTTCATGCGGGCTTCGATTTGGCGGGACAAGGCGATGCGCTCGTTCACCACCTCGCGCAGTTGCTGCCAGCGTGCCTGCTGCGCGGCGTGCTCGGCATTCTGAAGGTGCAGGCGCTCGAGCAGCGTCTCGCGCCGAGCCAGTGCCTGATCGCGCTCCTGCAGCCGGGCGCTGTCGCCGCTGCTGCGATAGGCCAGGGTGTGCAGCTCGACCTGGGCGGTCTCGGCACGCACGCGTGCCAGATCGGCCAGCACCGACTGGCTGTGGCCGAGCTCTTGTGCCGCATCGGCCGCCTGACCCGCGATCCGCCAAGCCTGAAGCATCAGGCTCAGCACGACCACGGCAGCTGCGGCAAAGGCCAGCGGAACTCGGCGTTCAAAGCGCGAGGCGGGCTTCATGAATGAGAGAACCTCCCGGAGCCTGGCACCTGTCTGCCGGGAGTTTCGGCATGCGGGCTGGGCTTTGGGGCAGTCTAGGGCCTGGCGCGCCATGAAAAAAGGCCCCCGAAGGGGCCTTTTGGAGGCTAGTTGCTGACGGTGAGGATCAGAACTTGTAGCCAGCCGTCACGTAGACGAAGCGGCCGCGCGGGTCGTACTGGGTCACGTCGTAGCCCGTTTGGAACTGGTTCGATGCCGGAGTGAACACAGCGGGCTTCTTGTCGAACACATTGCGTGCACCCAGGGTCAGACGCAGGTTCTTGAAGCCGCTGTAGCTGACGCTGGCGTTGTACAGCGCCATGCTGGGCATGAAGTGCGGCTTGTCGTTCAGATCATGGCCGGCTTCGTAACCGCTGGCGTAGTCCTGCACCAAGGTGCCTGCCCAGTTGCCGGTGGTGTAGGTGGCTTGCAGGCTGTGCTTCCAGCGCAGCACCACACCGCCTTGGTCGGCGCCAAGGACCGGGTTGCCGGCCTTGTCGACGATGGTGCCGACCTTGTGCGACATCACGCCGCCGGGGCTCATCTGGTCGAACTTGGTCATGTAGGTGCCGTTGAAGCCCAGGTCCAGGCGGCTGCCTTCAAAGCGCAGACGGTAGTTGGCTTCCAGGTCCACGCCCTGCACATCGGCGCTGCCGGTGTTGGACTGCACGACATCCACTTGCTTGATCGAGCCCGAGGGGTTGAGCTTGACCAGGTTGACGTAGGAGGCATCACCCTTGCGGAAGCCCGAGACGATTTCCTGCACCGAAGCCAGCGACAGGATGTCCGTCATCTTGACGCGGAACACGTCGGCCGACAGGGTCATGTCCTTGATCGGCGAGACGACGATACCGAAGCTCGATTGGGTGGACTTTTCCGGCTTCAGCAGCGGGTTGCCGCCGGTCAACGACGGCACCTGGATCTTCTTCTCGCCCGTGCCCGGATCGTCAAACTGGGCGCTGGTGCCCAGCACTTGCGGATCCCACAGGTCCACCAGGGTCGGAGCCCGGAAGCCCGAGCCTGCCGAGGCGCGCAGCATCAGCTGCTTGGTGGGCTGGAAGCGCACATTAACCTTGTAGTTGGTGGTCGAACCTGCGTCGTTGTACTTGTCGTGACGCAGGGCCAGGCCGGCTTCCAGGGTCTTGATGATGGGCGCGTTGAACTCAGCGAACACGGCCTTCACGTTGCGGCTCTTGTCCAGGGGCTTGGTGGCACCACCGAGGCCGGCGATGTCGCCGCTGAACATGGCGGGCGACGGCGACTTGGAGTAGCTTTCCTTGCGCAGCTGGGCGCCCGCAGCGTACATCAGCGAGCCAGCCGGCAGGGCCATCAGATCGCCCGAGACCTTGGCTTCCACCACATCGACCTTGGACTTGAAGGTCGTGGTGTCACCGATGTACTTGGCGCCTTCGATGGCCTTGCGGAAGGTTTCCGATTGGGTCAAGGAGAAGGGGTTGTAGTCGCTGTTCTCGGCGTTCACGGCCTTGACGAAGGCCACTTGCGAGAAGTAGCCGTCGGTCACCTTGCCGTGGGTCTTGCCTTCGTTGTGCGAGGCTGCCAGTTCATAGTCGTGGCCAGCGAATTCGCCGCGCACGCCAACGACATAACGGCTTTGGTCAGCGGTGGACAGCTCGGTGCGGTCACCGAAGTCGTAGACGCGGGCGGTCACGCCCAGGGGCTGGCCCACCAGAGCGCCGAAACCGTTCTTGGTCAGGTAGTCGGCGGCGATCTTGTAGTTGGGGTTGTTGGGGCGCAGCAGCATCACAGGATCGACGCCCTGCTTGGCGAACTCTTCGTCGCTGACCAGGAAGCCGTTGCGGATGGGGCTGGGCTGGAACTGTTGCTGCACCTTGCTTTGGCTGTACAGCAGGTCACCGAACAGCTCCGTCTTCTCGTTCAGCTTGACGGTCAGGTTGGCGCTCAAGGTGGTCAGGTCACGCTTGGGAACCAGGCCCACGAAGGGGGCCGAGTCATAGGCGCAGAACGGCATCTTGGAGGTGCCGTTGACCGTCGGGTTCTTGAACATCTTGATGTCGGCGCACTTGTCGGCCTGGGCCAGGGGGTTGCCGTAGCCGGAGCCGCCCAGGAAGTCCGTACCGGCGGTGCCTTCCACCCACTTGCCGTTCACCACCTTGCCGGGGGTGTAGGGGCCTTCAATGTTGCCGTGGCCAGTGGCACCCGACACGATGTAGGGGTCGATATTGCCGGTCTTGGCGAAATCGCGATCACGGCCGAACAGGGCGGTTTCCTTTTCCAGGCTGGCCGAGGCGGTGATGTTGAAGCGATCCTTGTCCAGGTCGCCATAGCCGGCCACGATGCTGGCGCGGTTGTTCTTGCCGCCGCCCTTGGCAGTCGGCGAGCCCGCGGTGGCGCTCAACTCCACGCCCGTCGTGCTCTTGGAGAGGATGAAGTTGATCACACCGGCCACGGCGTCAGAGCCATACACGCCCGATGCGCCGTCTTTCAGCACTTCCACGCGCTCGATCGCGGCCAGCGGGATGGCTGCGACGTTGACGGTGGCGCCGCCACCGCCAGCGAAAGGCGCCACACGGCGGCCGTTCACCAGCACCAGGGTGCGGTCCGAGCCCAGGCCGCGCAGCGACACGGACGACAGGCCGTAGGTCGAGCTGCCAGCGCCGGCTGCGGTGTTCAAGCCGCCGGCGGAGGCGATGGAGGCGATCGAAGCCAACAGGGCTTCCGTGCTGGCCACGCCACTGCGGCGAATCTCTTCCTTGGTGACCACGGTGACCGGCAGGGCCGATTCCGAATCCACGCGCTTGATCGAGGAGCCGGTGACTTCCACACGCTCCATCTGGGTCGGTGCCTGAGCTTGGGCCGATGCGGCCACAGCCAGGAAGACAGCAGCGCTGATGGCGCTGAATTTCGGTTGTTGTTTCAACATACGGGGAATCTCCTGCGAGGTTGGGTATCCATAACGCGGCAAAACCGTGCCATCACTTCGGCATCTGGCACGGTGTGCGCTGCGACGCAGGTCAGTCTAGGAGTGGGGTTCTTGGGGCTTGAGAGGGTCAATCCTTGTCAGGCTGCTGCGACAAACTTTTCGTGTGGCCCCTGAGCTTCGTGTAATTGCCCCAGGTCTGGGCGAATGGCGTATCGCTAGTGCATCTTTTGGATTTGCTGGGTGACTTTTGGCCCTTGTGTTTCATCGTGCGGTCGCGGCGGTCTGCTAGGGTTTACGTGTAGGGGCAGTGCCATTGGTCATGATTGCTCGGGTTCGCTTGTGCGATAGGCGTTCGTTTCGTAAGTTCTTGAGTCAGTTTCTCGGGATTGATTGTTGAGTGTGCGCATATCGCGCATAGATACGGTGAGTTTCAGTCGGCGCGGCAGAGCAAGGCCTGGCCCATGCGCAGACGCTGCCCGGTGGCGATGCCCTCGCACAGGCGAAAGCCCGGCGGCACGAACACCAGGATGGTGGAACCATGCTGAAACCAGCCCATTTCCTGGCCCTTCAGAAAGTTCGCCTGGCAGGGCAATTCGTTCGCACCGCGGTAGCCCACGTGCAGCAGCAGGTCGAGGAAATGCAGGCGCAGGCTGGCCACCAGGATGGCCGCCACCGGCACCAGGGCAATCGGCGTGCGCTCGGCATCGTTGAGGCGGCAACGCAGCACGGCGCGCTCGTTGCGGCAGAACAAGCGCTCGACCCGCTTGAGCGCGATCGGGTTGACGTTCCAGGTGTCGCCGGCGATGTGGGTCACATGCTCGACCTGGCAATCGGCTGGCGCGTGGAAGCGGTGGTACATGGCCGAGGTCAGGCGCAGGGTGAGGAACAGCCCGCCCTCGAAGACGCGCGTGTCCTGGGTCGGGCCGAAGAGATCCTGCAGCGCGTAGGGGAAGCCCTTGGCCTGGTAGACCTGGCCGGCTTCCACCCGGCCGCAGGCGCCGACGATGGCGTCGCAGGGGCTGCTCAGCACTTCGGGCCGCGGGTCGATGCTGCGTGCGCCCTCGCGCAGCTCGCGGGTGAAGCAGTCGTGCAGGCTGTCGAAGCGCTGCTTCTTGGCGTCGCTGAGGTCCAGGTCGGTGAACAGGCGCCAGACCGCAATCGAGGCGCGTGCCAGCTGCGGCTGGCGCAGCTGGCTGAACCAGCCCATGAAGCGGGTCAGGGCCATGCGCGGGATGCGGTTGGTGAGCAGGAAGTTCAGGTCTTCCTGTTGCAGCAGGCGCTGCACCCACAGGCGGGGTGTGAGAAATGCCCGAGTGCGGGCTTGAAGGCTGCTTTTCATGCGTCTGTCAATTCGGACTGTTAGACAAGAGGTCTGCGCAACAAAGCTCGCTCACCCCGAGGTGGCGAGGACAAGGTAGGCACGCTGAATGAATGAAACTTTTGCTCTCTCGGCCCTGGCTCTGGCCGCTCTGGCCTGGACCTTGCCGAAGGCCAAGCGGCGCCTCGAGCTGTCGCGGGCCAAGCACCGCTCGCTGGCGGGCCACTCGCGCATGGCCAAACGCCTGGCGGGCTGGATTCCTGGCTACGCCTACGACGAGGCCCGTTTTTTTGGCTCGGACGGTGCGCCTGATTCGGTGCAGGCGCAGCGCCGCGTCGGCTTCCAGCGCCTGAGCGGCGTGTTTGCCGAGCGCTATGCCCAGAGCATCGCCATGACGGCGCGCGCGCGCGAGGGCATCTCGGACCTGCAGTTCACCGGCAGCTACCGCGTGCCCTTCCAGTACAGCCCCTACCTGCGCGAGCATCTCAAGACCGGCAGCTTTCTGCAGGCCTCGAGCGGCGTGATGGTGGAAGACCTGGATGGCAACCGCTTCTACGACCTGACCGGCTCCTACGGTGTCAACGTCTTTGGCTATGACTTCTACCGCGACTGCGTGGACCAGGGCATTGCCCTGACCCACAAGCTGGGCCCGGTGCTGGGCGCCTACCACCCCTGCGTGGCTGAGAACGTCGAGCGCCTCAAGGCCATCTCCAAGCTCGACGAGGTGTCCTTCCACATGTCTGGCACCGAGGCGGTGATGCAGGCCGTGCGCCTGGCCCGTTATCACACCGGGCGCCGCCATCTGGTGCGCTTCTGCGGCGCGTACCACGGCTGGTGGGAGGATGTGCAGCCCGGCCCGGGCAACCCGCTGCCGCCGCGCGAAACCTACACGCTCGAGGACCTGGATCCGCGCAGCCTGCAGGTGCTGCGCACGCGCCGCGACATCGCCTGCGTCCTGATCAATCCGCTGCAAGCCCTGCACCCCAACCAGGGCGCGCCGGGGGATTCGTCCTTGCTGGACAGCGGCCGCCGCGCCGGCTTCGACCGCGAGGCCTACACCCGCTGGCTCAAGGCCTTGCGCGAGGTCTGCACCGAGCGCGGCATCGTGCTGATCTTTGACGAGGTCTTCCTGGGCTTCCGCTTGGCCGCCGGCGGCGCGCAGGAGTATTTCGGCGTGCGCGCCGACATGGTCACCTACGGCAAGACCCTGGGCGGCGGCCTGCCGGTTGGCGTGGTCTGCGGCCGGCGCGATCTGATGAAGCGTTTCCGCGAGCAGCGCCCGGCCGACATCTGCTTCGCCCGCGGCACCTTCAACTCGCACCCCTATGTGATGGGCGCGATGAAGGTGTTCCTGGACCGGCTGGACAGCGCGCCGGTGAAGTCCATCTACGCCCAGGCCGATGAGCGCTGGGATCAGCGGGCCCAGCACTTCAACGAAGCCCTGCAGGTGGCCGATGTGCCGGTGCAGATCGCCCACCTGCAATCGGTCTGGACGGTGTTCTACACCCAGCCTTCGCGCTACAACTGGATGCTGCAGTTCTATTTGCGTGAACAAGGTCTGGCTCTCAGCTGGGTGGGGACCGGGCGGCTGATCTTCAGCCTCAACTACAGCGACGCGGATTTCGAGGCAGTGCTGCAGCGCTTCGTCAAGGCTTGCAAGGCCATGCAGGCCGATGGCTGGTGGTGGGAGGACGAGGCGCTGACCAACAAGGCCATCCGCCGCTCGGTGCTGCGAGAGATGCTGCAGCAGCGTTTCTGAGCTGCGACGGCGGAGTGCAAAACAGGGCGCCCTCGGGCGCCCTGTGCTCTCTCAGCCGATGTGTCAGCGGCTTTGCGGGTGTTGCACGTGGTCCATCGGGTCGATCAACTCGCCGCGCAGCAGGTAGAGCGGCGCCTTGTGATACAGCCAGATGTCGTGGAAGGGGTCGGTGATGATCTTGGTGGCCCAGGTCAGGCCGGTCATCAGGCTTTGCTGCTGCCAGAGCTGCAGCACGCGGAACAGCAGACCGGCCACACCCAGCGACAGCCAGGAGATGCCCACATCGTGCAGGAAGCCGCGGACATCGGTGGCCGGCTCGATCAGGCCGAACAGCGAGGGCTGCAGCCACAGCAGTGCCGGCAGCGCCACCCAGACGGCCAGCAGCACGATCTTGCGGCGGATGTTGTAGCCGATCTTGATCGCTTCCTTGTGCTCGTCGGTGGCCTGATTGACCTCGTCGTAGCCGCGCGGCTCGAAGAAGAAATGGCCGGCCTGGCGGCTGGTCATGGAGACGCACCAGGCCAGCAGTGCGGCCATGGCGGGGTCCACGAACAGCAGGCCGTAGGAGATCACAAAGCTGATCGCGCTGAGCAGGTGCAGGCTCTGGTTGATGCGGCTGTGGTGGTAGTAGCGGTGGTCGTCCCAGCGCTGCACGCGCAGCTCTTGGGCAAGGTTCTTCAGGAAGTTGTGGCGCACGCGTCACCTCGGCGGTGTGATGGTGAAGGGGAAGAGGCGGCCAAGCCGGGAGCTGGCCGCCCAGGCGCAGCCCCGATCGGCTTGCGTGACGCGATGGTGACGCTGCTGCATGAAAACTGCGTGACCATGGCCGCGCCGAAGGAACCAGGCGGCGCCCGCCCCGTGCCCATCGGCCGACGCGCGTGCCGGTCACTGTCATTGAACTGTTATCTCTCCTAGGCAAGATGCCCTGCATGGAACCCACACCCAGCGCGGACAGCATCGTTGTCGACAACTATCCCGCTGCCCAGCGGTCACTGCGGATTGCCTTCGTGACGGAGACCTATCCGCCCGAGGTCAATGGTGTGGCCATGACATTGGCCCGCATCGTTGAGGGCCTGCACCGGCGCAACCACGATGTGCAGCTGATCCGCCCGCGCCAGGATGCCAGCGATGCGGCCGAGCGCAGCGTGCGTTTCCACGAGGTGCTGATGCGCGGCCTGCCCATCCCGCGCTATCCCAATCTGCGCATGGGCGTGCCGTCCAAGAAGGCGCTGGTCCAGCTCTGGTCGCTGAACCGGCCCGATGTGGTGCACATCGCCACCGAGGGCGCGCTGGGTTGGTCGGCCCTGCAGGCGGCCCTGCATCTCAAGCTGCCGGTGTGCTCGGACTTCCGCACCAATTTCCATGCCTACAGCCGGCACTACGGCATTGGTTGGCTCTACAAGCCCATCATGGCCTACCTGCGCAAGTTTCATAACCGCACCCAGTGCACCATGGTGCCGACCGAAGCGCTCAAGCGCGATCTGGAGGCCGGCGGCTTCAAGCAGCTGACGGTGGTCTCGCGCGGTGTGGACACGCAGCAGTTCTCGCCCAGCCGCCGCAGCGCCGCGCTGCGCGCCGAGTGGGGCGTGGCGGACGATGATCTGGTGGTGGTTTACGTCGGCCGCATCGCGCCCGAGAAAAACCTGGCCGCGCTGACGGCTGCCTTCGAAGCCATCCAGCAAGTGCAGCCGCGCGCCCGCCTGGTGGTGGTGGGCAGTGGACCGCAGCAGGCCGAGCTGCAGGCCCGCTGGCCGCAAGCCATCTTTGCCGGCCAACGCAAGGGTGAGGATCTGGCGGCGCACTATGCCTCGGGCGATCTCTTCCTCTTCCCCAGCCTGACCGAAACCTTCGGCAACGTCACCACCGAGGCCATGGCCAGCGGTCTGCCCGTGGTGGCTTTCAATTACGCCGCCGCCGCCCAGCTGATCCGCAGCGGCGAGAACGGCCTGCTGGTGCCCATGGACGACCAGGCCGCTTTCGTCCGCGCAGCCCTCAGCCTGGCCGACCAGGCCGCGCTGCGCCGCCAGATGGGCGCGGCCGCCTGCCAGACGGCTTCGGAGCTGGACTGGAGCGCCATCGTCGCCCGCTTCGAAGGCGTGCTCGATTCGGTCATGCACCGCGCCACGGTGCCCAGCAGCCTGGGTGTCGGTCTGCTGGCCAAGGCGAGCAAGAAGCGCCCGGCGGTGTGAACCTGCATTCGCGGCGCTGAGCGGCCGCGGGGCGCCGGCTCAGAGCAAGGCGCTGTCGGGCAAGTCTTGCAAGGCGCTGCGCCGCTCCGCGCCGCTGCGCCGGCGTTCGCGCCGCCACAGCAAGGCCATGGTGGCCGCGATGCTCAGGCCGAATCCGCTCATCACCGTGATGATGGGCAGCTCCAGCTTGAGCAGCAGGGCGTACAGGGCCAGCATGCCCAGCACGCTGGCGTTCTCATTGAAACCCTGCACGGCGATCGAACGACCGGCGGTGAGCAGGCAGTAGCCGCGGTGCTGCAAGAGCGCGTTGAGCGGCACCACCAGCAAGCCGCCCACCACGCCCACCGCCACGAGCAAGGGCAGGGCCAGGCCCAGCGAGGGCATCCAGGCCACGGCCGGCACCAGCAGGCCCAGCAGCACGCCAAATCCCAGCATCTTCTTGGCCGCGCGCAGCGGTACCCAGCGCCCGGCCGCTGCCGCGCCGCCCACCACGCCCACGGCCACGGCCGCTTGCAGGTAGGCCGCCTGGTTGAGTGGCAGCTGCAGGGCATCGGCCGCCCAGCGCAGCACGGCGAACTGCAAGGTGGCACCAAAGCCCCAGAAGATGGTGGTCACCGCCAGCGAGAGGCCGCCCTCGGCATCGCGCCAGAGCTTCATATTCGCCTCGCTGAAATCGCGCAGCAGCGGGCCCAGGCGGAGGTGGCAGGCCGGATAGCGCGCACCGCTGTCCGGCACCCCCAGGTTCAGCCAGCTGGCGCTGCCGTACACCGCCATCAGCGCCAGGATGGACAGGCTCAGGCCGCTGGCCTGGGTCAGCCCCAGGGTTTCCAAACCCTCACGTGCGGCGGCATACAGGCCCGATCCCAGCAACCAGGGGCTGACCAGCAGCCCACCCAACACCGTGCCCAGCAAGGCCGCGCCCACCACCGAGACTTCCACCCAGCCGTTCGCCTGCACCAGGCCTTGGGCGGGCACCAGCTCGGTCACCAGGCCGTACTTGGCCGGCGCATACGCCGCCGCGCCAAAGCCGATCAGGGTGAAGGCCGCCATCGGGTGCACGCCGGCCAGCAAGCCCAGCACGCCCACCATCTTCACGCCATTCATCCAGGCCATCAGACGCGCCTTGGGCACGGCATCCGCCAGCGGCCCCACGAAGGGCGCCAGCAGCACATAGGACAAGGTGAAGCCGAACTTCAGCAGCGGGGCCCACCAGCCCGGGAACCCCTGCTCCACCAACAGGGCAATCGTGACGATGAGCAAGGCGTTGTCCGCCAGCGCCGACGCGAACTGGGCCGCGATCAGCCGATGAAAGCCAGGGGGCATGGGGTGGGCTCGCCGCGCTGTCGCGGGCGATCAGAAGAAAGACGGCAGCGTGACAGGGGGGTGTGAAACCGTGGTGACAGGGCCGCCCGGGACATCTTCGGCGACACCTGCATGGGTCGCGGTGATGTGAAATCATCTTTCCGTACGCGGGTCAAACTGTCAGTTCTTACAGGCTGACAAAAGTCCCTCGTTGTGTAGTCTGCGCCGCGCACCCATTTGCGTTCTTCATGGGTGCGCTGATTCAAGAACATATTTCAAAGAGCAGACAGGCAGCCGTCGCGCGTTGCGGCTGTCGTGCACAGGTGGTGCTTCCGGGGTGCAGAACTGGTCGCAGCGTCACGTGTGAGTCAAGGGGAGGGTGCTGTGCGGAACGTCAACACGCGTGTAGGAATTGCCTTTGCCTTGGGCTTTTCCTTTTCAGCGCTCATCGAGGCGAGCGAAGCGAAGCCAGAGGTCAAGGGTTCGATCGAGAAGGTGGAGGTCACCGGGCAGCAGTCGGACCTCGCTCATCGCAAGAACAGTACAGCTGCAAAGCAGACCTTCGGTCGAGAAGAGATCGAACGTCTGGGTGGAGCCAATGCTGCTGAGCTGTTGAAGCAGTTGCCGGGCATCGAACTGAACCGTTATGGCGGCCTGGCCCTGCGAGGCTTGCAGGGCTATACGCAAATCCTGGTGGATGGCAAACCGCCCGCGCCCGGTGTGCAAGCGCTGGACCTTCCGCTCTCGCAGCTGGAACGCGTCGAGGTGCTGCGGGGCGCCACCGCAGAGTTTGCCGGTCAGGGCATCGGCGGCACGATCAATCTGGTCTTGCGCACGGTCAAGCCTCGCAAACGAATGAACGAGTGGAGCGGCAGCGCCGGAGTGGATTCCCGCGGCGTCACGCCATCGTTGTCTTGGGTCCGCCATGGTCAGTGGACCCGCGACACCAGCTACACCAGCTCGCTGGGCTACAGCAGCTTTCAATGGTCGGGTCGGGTCCGCGAAATGGAAGGCCGGGAAGGGCAGGGGGCGGTCGATGTCGAGACTGCCAATCAAGGACGGGTCAAGTCCGTCAATGCACGCGTCCGGGCTCGGGTGCAGAACGTCGAACAGGGTGAGCTGGGCTTGAATCTGGGTGGCTTTGTGTTCGGCAATCGCTCCGAGGTTCAACAGTCTCAGCGCAGTGCGGATCCTCTGCCGTTTGACCACGTCAGCACACGAAGCCGGCGAGATGGGCAAGCCATCAACAGCGAGCTGAGTTGGCAGCGCCCCTGGGGAGAGTCGGGCACCATCAAGCTGGAGTCGGGCCTGTCTGACTTCAGGGCCGACTCACATGCCAGGCGACAGGAGGCCATCGACGACCCCGCCACATTGCTGGAGCGTCTGCGTATCGGTCGCGAGCACAAGCGCCGCGCCTCCTGGGGGCTGAAGTGGAACGACACTGGGCTTCGGGAAGGCCACCAGCTCAGCGCGGGCCTGGAGGGATCCTACGAACGCGAGACCACCAAGATCGAACGCTGGCGTCAGGGTGAACCGGATCTGGAGTTGTCGCGCTACCTTGGGGCCGGCATGTACGGCCGGCATGAGTTGGCTGTTTTCGTGCAAGACGAATGGGAGCTGAGCCCGGGCTGGAGTGCCAATCTGGGCTGGCGCTGGCAGCATTCGCGTCTCGCTGGGAACTTGGGGGCCTACGACCGGCGCAACGCTTACAGCGTCCATCTGCCCTCAGTCAACCTGCTGCACAAGCTGGACAAGGCCGGCCGTGACCAGATTCGATTGGGCTTGTCGCGCAGCTTCAAGGCGCCTGAGCTGAGTCAGTTGATGCAAAGGCCCACGATCAGCCCGTTCTTCCCGTGTCCGCCGGATCGCCTTTGCGATCTGACGAACTCATTGCTCCATCCCGATACGGCTGGCAACTCGGCGCTACGCCCGGAGCGTGCCTGGGGGCTGGATGCGTCGTGGGAGCGCAGCCTGGAGGGCGAGGGCTTGTTCAGCGTGGGCTTCTTCCATCGGCGCTTGCAGGACCGCCTGGCTTTGGCGTTGGTTCAGCAGCCGGTCGAATGGGCCTCCGTACCGCGTTGGGTGAATCTGCCCCTGAATCTCGGCCGAGCCTGGAGCCAGGGTGTGGAGTTGGAGCTCAAGCAAAGGTTGGACATGCTTTCCTCCTCGTTGCCGCCCTGGCTGTTGCGTGCGTCGGCCAGCGTGTACCGCTCTCGCGATGCAACCCTCCCGGCACCGTACAACCATCTGGCCGATCAGGGGCGTGGCAGTGCCAAGCTGGGTCTCGGTCAGCAGTTGAAGAGTCTGCCTCTGAACTGGAGCATGGATGCACGCTGGCAGGCCGGCGGCTTGACGAGAATCAGCCCTTACGAATTGATGGACGTCGGTGCTCATTGGGATCTGGACGCCAGCCTCGGCTGGCGCTTCAGTCCCGAACTGCAGCTTCGGCTCAAAGTCAGCAATCTGCTCGCCAGGCACAAGGAGAGTCGATCCCTGTTTGCGCAAAGTCCCACGAGCCAGGCCCTGCGTCGCGACCAGGATCGGGCCGCACAGCGAAGCTGGATGATCAACTTGGACGCCAAGTACTGAGCTCAAACGCTGAAGTCGCAATGGCCGCCGTGAAGGGTATGGGTGAAGGGCGGGCGCCGAATGATGGGCTGAGTTCGCTGCCGCGCCTATGGCCGTAGCTTGCCAAGAAGTGCCGGTACAGGGCTGCTGTTGACGCCTATTGCAACTCACCTTTGCTGTCAATCTGTCGGGTTTTACAGGTGGACAACTGGGTGGCTGTCAGAGAGATTCCGGCACCAAGAATAAAGCCGCCGGTACCTGATGCTGGCGCCACGACAAACAGCATGGTTGGGTCGCATCACGGCGACTATTCAATTGGGGGGAGTTCCATGAGTCAAGTTGCGTCGTCGAGACGGCACGCATTGCTGGCCTTCGTGAATGAATGCTGCGCCATTGCGTTCAATGGCAGCGCCATGGCTCGCGATCTGTTCGCTGGAGCGAGCCGGATCGTGTCAGTGGGTCCACAGGCATAGGATGAACAGGACGGGGCGGCGGCAAGGTGCAGAGCGGCCTCAAGCCGACGCTGCCGTCTTTCAAAAACACAACGAGTGAACGTGATGAGCAATTCGGGGGGAGCGGGGTTTCTGCTGGTCTTGGGCTTGCTGGCGTTGATGGGGTCAGCACAAAGCTCTGGCCTTCAACACTATTTCGAGGACGGTGGCCTTGTGCGTGGGCACCAGAAGCCTCGGGCCGTCGGTGCAGATGCCTTTGGGGAGAGGTGGGATCCGTTCACCGGGGCGGTCTCCTTCCGTCAAGTGGACGTGAGCATTCCAGGCAATTCCGCATTGCCCCTTGAAGTGGCCCGCACCTTGACCACAGGCGTCATCACCGCTGCGCATTGGGACGAGCCCCGGCGAATGTTTGCCGACTGGGAACTTGAATACCCGCACATCAAGGCCATCGTAGGAGAGCCCACTTGGAAGGTCGGCGTGAAGTCGACACCCAGCCACAACAATGCGCGTTGCAGCCGTTTTTGGGATGAGGCCAGTAGCTTCAGCTATCCCGTCGAAACGGCTGCACAAGCGTCTATGGTCGCTTTGGGTGGTGTCAGCGAAGCAATGCTGGACCCAGCCGGTACGCGCCCGACTTTGGCAGCCAGGACCGTGACTGCCGTCACCAAGAGCGGCTGGCAGTTTTACTGCATTCCCCTGCTTGCGCCTGCGTACGAAGGCGAGGGCTTTGTCGCGGTCAGCCCGCAGGGTGTTGAATATCGGTTTGATCGATTGATCAGCCGAAGGGTATTGCCAACCACCAAGCCGTCGCCGCTGGGCGGCCCGCGCCCCGCGACACGCCTGTCTTTTTCCAGCGCGCAACAGCCTGCTTCACCGTTGGCGAGTTCAGCGCCCTTCGAACAAGAGCAGCAGGTCGAAGCTCCTTTATCGCCTCACCTCAGTGTTCAGGTGGAGCGCTTCGAGGTCAGGTTGGTGCCTTCCCAAGTCAAAGATCGCTTTGGCAACACCCTGGACTACCTCTGGAACGCCCAAGACCCCTGGCAGTTGGACAGCATCAGCGGCAGTGATGGGCGGGTGGTGAACTTTCAGTACACCAACAAGTTGATCTCTGGGGTCAACGTTCCCATCGCAGGCGATACGAGTCGTGCCTGGACCTACGAATACGAAGACACAGGCAGCAAGACCGCGGATCGATCCGAAGCGTCCTTGCGGCTGTTGAAGCGTGTTCGACAGCCCGATGGAAGTGCCTGGGAGTTCTCCGGTGCCTCTCTCCAGTACAAGCCGCTGGTCGGAACGTCGTACGTGCTGTCAGCCGGGGAAAAGACCAAGAACTTTGTCCACCCTTCTGGATTGGTGGGCAGCTTCACTTTGGCGCGCCGTGTCGGGCCGATGCGTGCGGGCAAGATTTCCTTCCACACCTTGAACGCGAATCAGGTTCTGGCCGAACGTTTGAGCTTGATTCGAAAAAAACTGTCGGGCCCTGGCTTGAACGCTGCGACTTGGAGCTACGGCGACTACGTCGTCAGCAACAGTCAGGGTAGCTTTGAAGTGACGTCGCCCGACCAAGGCAACACTCGATACACCTTCGGTTTGGAGATGCCTGCGGTCAACCAGGATCCTGCCGAGGCTGTGTTCAATCATGGGCTCTTGTTGCGTCGCGATGATGGATGGAATGGCACAAGCGCGCTGCGTAGCACGGTGTACGAGTACGCCGCAGCAACCGGCGCCACCTATTCATCCCGTTTCGGGTTCAGCCACGATGTCAACGGGGACGGGCCACTGACCGCGCTCAATCGCCCTCAGCTCAAGATCACCACCACGCAACAAGGCCGGAGCTTTGTGTGGGAAGCACAAGAGTTTGATGTCTTTGCGCGCACGACGCGAGAGCGGCGCATCGGTACCGATGTGGAGCAAAACCGCAGCACGCAGTTCCGTGACGATGCATCCATGTGGGTGCTCGGATTGACAGAGAGTCAAACCATCAATGGCCTTAACGCGGTACAACACGGCTTTGATTCGAAGCTGAACATTTCCTCTCGCAGCAGCTACGGCATCGCCCAGTTCACCCAGCACTTCAACACCGACGGCACCCTGGCCAGCCGCACCGACGGACGGAACCACACCACTTACTTCGACAACTACAAGCGCGGTCTGCCACAGGCGGTGCGTTACCCAGACGGCAGCAGCGAGAGCGCGGTCGTCAACGACTTGGGCTTGGTCACCAGTGTCAAAAGCGCTGCTGGCATCACCACCGGCTATGGCTACGACAGCATGGGCCGTCTGGCCAGCATCACCCCGCCTGCGGGCTGGGCCGCCACGACCCTGCGTTTCGAGCCCGTGCAGACCGACGAGTACGGCCTGCCCGCCGGCCACTGGCGCCAGACCATCAGCAAAGGCAATGCACGAACCCTCACCTACTTCGACGCCCTCTGGCGCCCGGTGATGACGCGCAGCTTTGATGCAGGCGACGAGGCCAACACCCGCAAGGTCACGGTCAAGTCCTATGACGCCGACGGCCGCGTCACCTTCGAGAGCTATCCGCAGGGCAACTTCGAGACCGTGGCCGTCAGCTCACCCGGCAAACGCAGCCGTTATGACGCCTTGGGCCGCCTGGAGGAGCAAGTCGCCGACAGCGAACTCGGCCCCCTGAGCAGCAGCACCGAGTACCTCAGCGGCTTCCAGGTCCGCCACACCAACCCGCGCGGCAAGCAAAGCACGCAAACCCTGTGGGCCTTGGACAACCCCTCCGAATCCCAGCTCAGCGCCATCGAGGTGCCCGCCGGTGACGGCCTGCCTGGCGGCATGAGCATCAGCATCGAGCGCGATGACTTTGGCAAGCCCACCCGCATCACCCGTGGCGGCCACGGTGTCAGCGTCACCCGCAGTTACGTCTACGACGAGGGCCAGCGCCTGTGCAAGACGGTGGAGCCTGAAACCGGCGCCACCATTCAAGACTACGACGCCGCCGGCAACATCGCTTGGCGCGCACCCGGCCAGACCCACACCGGGCTGGACACCTGCGACCGAAGCCTGGTGCCAGAAACCGCGCGCATCACGCACCAGCACGACAAGGTCAACCAGCTGGAACTCACCCGCTACGGCGACGGCAGCCCCTCGGTCACGCGCAGCTACACGCCCGACGGCAAGCTCGAAACCATCAGCACCAGCAGCGGCGACACCTGGACCTACGGCTACAACAGCCTGCGCCTGCTGGAAACCGAGTCCTTCAGCTACGCCGGCCAGACCTTCGACTTCCGCTGGAGCTACGACAGCAACGGCAGCCTGAGCAAACTGAGCTACCCCACAGGCGGCCCGGTGGTGAACTACGCGCCCAACGCCCTGGGCGAGCCCAGCCAGGTGGGCGCCTACGCCAGCGCCGTGAAGTTCCACCCCAATGGCGCGGTGGCGAGTTACACCCTGGGCAACGGCATTGCCCACAGCCTGACGCAGAACCTGCGCGGCCTGCCTCTGGTGAACCGCGACGCTGGCGTCATGCAAGACCAGTACAGCTACGACCCCAACGGCAACGTCACCGCCATCACCGACCAGCAGGAAGCCGGCCTCTT